>NZ_JBSGEL010000079.1:0-33913 GCF_053602875.1 Kitasatospora sp. NPDC004289
GATGGTACTGCAGGGGGGACCCTGTGGGAGAGTAGGACGCCGCCGAACAATCATTCAAGAAAGCCCCCGCCGGGAAACCGGCGGGGGCTTTCTGCTTTTCCGGGCCGAATCACCTCGGCGGGAAGGGTGGACCTAGCACCACCTCGAACCGGGGAGGGATGACCAGTGCGCCGACACCTACCTCCGAGCAACACTGATGACCGTAAGCAGTCAGTCACGTTCCAGGAGCCGTCAGGTGACCACAGTCAGTCCTCCGAAGCCCGCCACCCCGCTCCATCGCGCTGCCGCGGAGGCAGTTCGCTCCGGTACCGGTGCCCTCGGGTGGTCGCTCACGGTCGTGGTCAGCTCGGCGCCCGGGGTGGTGGTGCCGGTTCTCGGGGCCATGCTGGTCGGCGGGACGACGATGGCGGTGACGGGGTACAGCGACTTCGGGGCTCTGTTCGCGTTTCTGCTGGCGGCGGCCGTCGCCGTGGTGATGGCCTCGCCGGCGGTGCGGCTGAACGCGGGGTGGACCCGGTCGCAGATCGAGCGCCGATGTGGAGTCCGGGTGCCGGTCGAGTACTCGGTGCGGCCCGCGCTGGAGGTGGACGAGCGGGGGTACTGGTGGACGGGGTACTCGTACCACCGCAGTCACGGGGTGGCGAAGGTCGCCCAGCTGGTGCACTGGTCGCTGCGGGATCCGGCGACCCGGGCGGAGATGGTCTGGTTGCTGGTGAACCCGGCAGCGGTGGTGGTGCTGTTGGGGCCGCTGGTGGGGCTCGGCCTGGGTGGGGCCCTGTTCGGGCTGACCAGCTTCGTCGACAGCCGGACCTACGGGTCGGTGTCGGGCGGGCTCGGATCCTTCGTCATCTCGCTCCTGCTGGCCGGGGCCATGGTGCTGCTCGCGGTACTGCTGCTGCCCCAGGCACTCCATCTGCACGCTGACCTGGCGCGCCGGATCCTGGACCCGAACGGCCGGGCGTCGAACATCCAACTGACCCGCAGGGTGGCCGAGCTGACGGAGACCCGGGCCGATGCGGTGGGCAGTCAGGCAGCCGAGCTGCGGCAGATCGAGCGGGACCTGCACGACGGCGCCCAGGCCCGTCTGGTGTCGATCGGGCTGACCCTCGGGACGATCGAGCACCTGTGGGAGAGCGACCCGGACGCGGCCAAGCGACTGCTGGCCGAGACCCGGGAGTCCTCGGCGAAGGCGCTCCAGGAGCTGCGTGACCTGGTGAAGGGCATCCACCCGCCGGTGCTGGCCGAGCGCGGCCTCGGGGACGCGGTCCGCGCCCTGGCGCTGGACAGCACGCAGGACGTCGAGGTGACGGTCGGTCTGCCGGCCCGGCCGGAGCTGCCGATGGAGGCGGCGGTGTACTTCTCGATCAGTGAGCTGTTGGTGAACGCGGCCAAGCATTCCGGTGCGCAGCGTGTCTGGGTGGACATCCTGCACCGCGCGGGCCGGCTTCGGGTGACCGTCACGGACGACGGCAGGGGAGGGGCGACCAAGACGCCGCGCGGTGGACTGCGGGGCATCGAGCGGAGGTTGGGTACCTTCGACGGTGTCCTGTCCGTCAGCAGTCCGCTGGGCGGTCCGACCACCATCACCATGGAGCTGCCGTGCGCGTTGTCCTCGCCGAGGACCTCTACCTCCTCCGAGAAGGGCTGACCCGGCTGCTGGAGGCGCACGGGTTCACGATCGCCGCGGCGGTTGAGACCGGGCCCGAGCTCCTGGCGGCGCTGTTGGAGCACCGGCCGGACGTCGCGGTGGTGGACGTCCGGCTGCCGCCGACGCTCACGGACGAGGGTCTGCAGGCGGCGCTGGCGGCTCGACGGGAGATCCCGGGCCTGCCGGTGCTGGTGCTCTCGCAGCACGTCCAGCAGCTGTACGCACGGGAGTTGCTGGCGGACGGCACGGGCGGGATCGGGTACCTGCTGAAGGACCGGGTGTTCAACGCGGACCAGTTCGTCGACGCGATCCGCCGGGTTGCGGCGGGCGGGACGGCGATGGATCCCGATGTGATCGCCAAGTTGTTGGAGAGCAGGTCGCGTTCGCAGCCTCTCCAGTGCCTGTCGCCGAGGGAGCGGGAGGTGCTCGGGTTGATGGCTGAGGGGCGGTCGAACTCGGCGATCGCGAGCCGGTTGGTGGTCAGCGACGGGGCGGTGGCCAAGCACATTGCCAATATCTTCACGAAGCTGGGGTTGGCACCGGCGGAGGACGCCAACCGCCGTGTGCTGGCGGTGTTGGCGCACCTCAACGGCACGCCAGCGGAGGTGGTCCAGACCGGAGGGCGGCGCGGCGACTGAACGCCCGTGCGAGTAGTATCCGGTGGGCCGAGACGGTCGCCGGCGCGGTGGTCCCGAACCTCGACGGGGGGATCCGGCAGCAACGGCCGAGTCCGGCAGCCGCCGAATCCCAGGGGTTGATCATCGAATGGCACGTCCCTCCCTCACCCGCGCCCACCGCGCCCTGCTCGGTGTGGTCGCGGCCGGAGCCTGTCTGATCTCGGGCATCGGCTTCGCGGGCTCGTACAACGCGGTGCGCGACCTGGCGGTGGAGAAGGGGTTCGGTGCCTTCTCGTACGCCTTCCCGATCGGCGTGGACGCCGGCATCGTGGTGCTGCTCGCCCTGGACCTGGTGCTCACCTGGCTGCGGATCCCGTTCCCGCTGCTGCGGCAGACGGCCTGGCTGCTGACGGCGGCCACCATCGCCTTCAACGCCGCCGCCTCCTGGGGCGATCCGCTGGGGATGGCCATGCACGCCGTCATCCCGATGCTGTTCGTGGTCGTCGTCGAGGCCTCCCGGCACGCGGTCGGCCGGATCGCGGCGATCACCGCGGACCGGCACATGGAGTCGGTCCGCCTGATGCGCTGGCTGCTGTCGCCGGTGCCGACGTTCCGGCTGTGGCGGCGGATGAAGCTCTGGGAGCTCCGGTCGTACGACGAGACCGTCCGGCTGGAGCAGAACCGCTTGGTGTACCGGGCGCAGCTGCGGTTCCGGTACGGCCGGGGCTGGCGCCGGTCGGCGCCGTTCCAGGCGCTGTTGCCGTTGAAGCTCGCCAAGTACGGGGTCCCGCTTGACCCGAGCATCCTGGACCGGATCGACGGTCCGCTGGAGAGCTCCCCGACGGGGGCTCCGGCCCCGGGGCGGGAGTTGCCGGTGACGGCGGCTCAGGTGACGGCGGGTCAGGCCGGGCCCGCCGTCGTGGCCGCTGCCCACTCCGCTCCCGCGGTCGGTGGACCGGCTCCGGCGGCTCCGGAGCACCACGCCTCGGCGCAGCAGGTCTCGGTGCAGCAGACCCCGGTTCGCGCGGCGCCCGTTCAGCAGGTGCCCGTCGAGCGGGCTCCCGTGCACGAGAAGCCGGTGGCCGAGACGCAGGCCGTGTCCGACGCGCAGGTGACGGCCGCGTTGGCGGCGCCGACGCTGGCGAAGCTGGCGGCGGTCCGGTTGCGGGACGCGCAGGATCCGAACGCGGCGGAGGTGCGTCCTGTCCCGGCCGAGCCGGAGCTGAACGTGTGGACGGCCCGCGCGGTCCGTTCTCCGGCGCAGCCGAGCGAGCCGGTGCAGACGGCGCGGGTGCCCGGTCAGCCGTCGCCCTGGTTCAAGGCGCCGCAGCCGCAGGTCGAGCAGGCCCCGCAGCCGCAGCCGCAGCCGCAGCCGCAGCGCGTGCAGGAGGTCCCGCAGGAGCAGCCGCAGGTGCGGCGGCCGGTGCGGTTGGAGCAGTTGGCCCCGCAGGGGGTGCCGGCCGGGTACGTGGAGGAGCTGCCGTTCGAGGAGGCGACGGCCGTCGAGGTGCCGGTCGAGCCCGAGCGGCGTCCGATGGGCCAGGCCGTGCCGCTCGATCCGGAGGTCTGCTTCGCGGCGCTGACCCAGTACATCGAGAAGTTCGAGCAGCAGCCCGACCCCCGGCAGCTGGCCGAGTTCCTGACCTCCGAGTTCGGTCTGGAGGGCAGCGGGCGTGACGGTTCCGTGGTCGCGAAGGACGTGGAGCGGATCTGGCCGAAGTTGAACGAACGTTTCATGGAGCTGGGCCTGGGCTGAGGTCTCTCGGAGGATCCGCCATTGACGGTCCGCGAGCCGCGCCGTTACCTTCGCCTCAACAAACTGTTGAAGGCGTGGAGGGTTCCGCATGTCGCAGGCCAAGTTCTCCGAGGCCGCCCTGGCCGCCGTCGAGGAGCTGCTCGCTCCGGTCGACGCCGATCTGACGCGGCGTTACCCGGGAGACGACGGCAGCCGTCAACCCGTGCACACGGTCTACGTACCGGCCGACGCCTTCGCCGCCGACACCGTCAGCAGCTGGGGCGCCCAGGCGCTGGCCGCCTTCGACGAGCACGCCGCCACCCCCGCCCGGCTGGCGCAGGCGCTCGGCGTCGCGGACGACGAGCTGCTGGCCGACGTCCACGCCCGGGTCCGCGCCAAGCTGGAGCGGGAGCCGATCGAGGACCTGCGGATCGACTTCGAGGACGGCTACGGCCCGCGTCCGGACGCGGAGGAGGACGCGGAGGCCGTGCGCGCCGCCCGGCTGGTCGCCGCCGCGGTGGCGGACGGCACGGCCCCGCCGTACATCGGCATCCGGATCAAGTGCATGGAGGCGCCGGTCCGCGCCCGCGGTATCCGCACCCTCGAGCTCTTCCTCTCCACCCTGCTCGCGGAGGGCGGCCTGCCCGACGGGCTGGTGCTGACCCTGCCGAAGGTCACTTACGCCGCGCAGGTCACCGCGCTGGTGCGGCTGTTGGAGGACTTCGAGCGCCGGGCCGGGCTGCCGACCGGGCGGATCGGCTTCGAGATCCAGATCGAGACCACCCAGGCGATCCTCGGCCCGGACGGCCGGGCCACCGTGGCCCTGATGATCGAGGCGGCCGAGGGCCGGGCCACCGGCCTGCACTACGGCACCTTCGACTACAGCGCCTCCTGCGGGGTGAGCGCCGCCTACCAGAGCATGGACCACCCGGTGGCCGACCACGCCAAGGCGGTCATGCAGGTGGCGGCCGCCGGCACCGGCGTGCGGCTGTCGGACGGTTCCACCAACGTGATCCCGACCGGTCCCACCGAGCAGGTGCACGCGGCCTGGAAGCTCCACCACGGCCTGGTGCGCCGCTCGCTCGCGCGGGCGTACTACCAGGGCTGGGACATGCACCCGGCGCACCTGCCGACCCGCTACGTCGCGGTCTACTCCTTCTACCGCGAGGGCCTGAAGGCGGCAGCGGCACGGCTGGCCGCCTACGTGGCGAAGGCCGGCGGCGACGTGATGGACGAGCCCGCCACCGCACGTGCCCTGAGCGGCTACGTGCTGCGCGGGCTGGACTGCGGCGCGGTGGACCTCGACGAGGTCACCGGGCTGACCGGCCTGGACCGCAAGCAGCTGGACGCGCTGGCCGGGCGCTGAGCCGCGGCCCGCGAGCGGCCGCTCGCGGCGGGCCGCCTCCGGCACCGGCCTGCGCCCGGTCCGGCGGCGCGCCCGCCTAAGCTGGCAGGGACGATCACCGTCCCTGCCAGCTTTTCTCGTGTCTGGAGACCCACCGCCCCATGTCGGAGCCGACCCCCAAGCCCTACCTCACCGTGCGGGGTTCCGGCGTGCACGAGCTGGAGATCAAGAAGTCCCGGTTCATCTGCCACCTCGCCCGGGTCGCCGACGAGGAGGAGGCGCAGGCGTTCATCGCGGGCATCCGGAAGCAGTACTGGGACGCCCGGCACAACTGCACCGCCTTCGTGGTGGGCGGCGAGCACCCGAGGGAGCGGTCCAGCGACGACGGCGAGCCCGGCGGGACGGCCGGGGTGCCGATGCTGGAGGTGCTGCGCCGGCGCGGTCTGACCGACACGGTGGCGGTGGTGACCAGGTACTTCGGCGGCATCAAACTGGGTGCGGGCGGGCTGGTGCGGGCGTACGGCAGCGCCGTCTCGGAGGCGGTGGACGCGCTCGGGCTGCTGGAGCGGCGGCCGGTGGCGGTGCTCGCGGTGCGGGCGGACCACACCCGGGCCGGGCGGCTGGAGAACGACCTGCGGGCGGCCGGGTACGCGGTGCGCGAGCTGGCGTACGCCGCGGACGTGCGGATCGAAGTCGGCGTGCCGGAGGCCGGGGTGACGGAGTTTCAGGTCTGGCTGGCCGAGGCGACCGGGGGCGCGGCGGTGGCCGAGCCGGTGGGCCGGGACTACGTCGAGGTGCCGGTGGAGGCCTGACCGGCCCGACCGGAGGACCTGACGGAGTCGTCCGCCGGGCCGGGGAGCCCAGTCCAAGAGTCTGGCCCAGCAGGCGCGGGCCAAAACCGAGTGACACTCGAACGAATTAACCATGCCCGGAGTTGGAACTTCCGCTCCGGGCACCTGCGTTTCCTGGAACAAGGAACCGCGCCGAAGTCCGGTGCGGCGCCGCCCGACAAACCCGCAGACGGAGGACGTCAGACCCCAACCACCCCGCACCACGGGAGGTACCTCGCATGACGCCACATCACAGCCCGGCCGATTCCACGAGCCGATCAGAGGGCAGGCGAGCGGGACAACCCGCCTCGCAGGCGGGCCGGTTGGACCGCCCCACGCCGTACCGGATGACGTTGACCACCTCGCGCCCCCGGCAGGAGGTGGCCGCCCTGGCGGACCAGCTGCTGGCCGGCTGGCTGAAGGGCGAGGGGCGGGACGAGCCCCCACCGAGCACCGCCGACCTTCCGGCCGAGCGCCTGCGCCTCGGCGAAAGGGTCCTGCTGGACCGGGACTTCGGCGAGCTGCGGGAGGTCCCCGGCGGTTACCTCCGCCGCCGGCTGCGCACCCCCGCCCCGCACGGCACCGACCAGTTGACCCTCACCGTGGCCTCGGCCGGTCCCGAGGGGCCGACCTGGGTCCGGCTGGAGGCCGAGCAGTTGGCGTCCGGTCCGGGACTGCGGGCGGGCGGCCGGGTGCCGGTGCCCGAGCTGGCCCGGGCACTGCTGCCGCTGCTGGACGCCTCCGACGGCCCGGTCCGGATCGGCGATGCCCCCCGGGTCGTCCGGCCCGCCGGGGTGGAGGCCCTGATCGACGAGCTCTGCGACCCGGACCGCACCCTGCCCGTAGTGGTGGCCAGCCTCCCGCCCGCGACCACCCCCGCCGTCTGGCTGGAGGGCACCGGCCGCCAGCTCACCCGGCAGCTCACCGGCCTGGCCGCGCTCTACCTGCTGGACCACGAGGCGCTGCCGCTGTTCAACGTCGCACTGGAGTACCACAAGGTCTACGGCGGAGCGGTCCGCACCTACCTGCCCGAGGTGGATCCGGCCTCGCGGGCGGACGGCGGCCGGCACCCGGTGCTGCCCCGGCACCGGATCGAGGAGGACGTCCGGCGGGCCGCCGCGCTGCTGGCCCGCGAGCCGGGCCGGCTGGCCGCCGAGCTCCCGCTGCCCGCCGAGTTGGCGGCCGTCCCGGTCTACCAGCCGCCGGCCGAGCCCACCCCGCAGGTACGGGCGGCGTCCGGCACGGGAGCCGGGTCGGAGGGGATCGGAGCGGCCCACCGGACGGCGGACACCGCCGAGCGCCAGGCCCGGGCCGACGAGCTCCAGCGGGTGCGGCACAGCCTGCACCGTTCGCGCCGCCGGGAGCGGCTGCTGCTCGCGGTGGGCGAGGAGCAGCGCACCGCCCTGCGCCGGGCCAACGCGCAGGTCCAGGCGCTGTCCGGCCGCTTCTGCACCGCCCGCTCGGCGGACGGCAGCCCGGTCACCTTCGGCGAACTGGTCGGCCGCTTCGGCGAGTTCCCGCTGCTGGAGTTCACCGGTGACCAGAAGGAGGCGGTGGCGCTGGACGGCCAGTGCGACGGCACCGGCTGGGCGCGGCTCACCTGGGAGGGGCTGACGGCGCTCCAGGAGTACGCGGCCGCCGCCGTCCGGGGCGAGGCGCACGGCGACTTCAAGCAGTGGTGCGAGCACACCCCGGACGGCTGCCACCGCTTCCCGCCGCGCAAGGCCGTCCGGGGCGAGTCCCGGACGGTGGAGAGCCACACCAAGTGGAAGCGCGAGCGGATGCTCCCGGTGCCGGAGTGCGTGGACTCCTCCCGGCGCGCGTTCATGGGCGCGCACCTGCGGATCGGAGGCGGTCGCACGGCCCCCCGCCTGCACTACCTGGACGACTGCTCGGGCAGCGGCCGGATCTACGTCGGCTACATCGGGCTGCACCTGACCAACACCCGGACGAACTGACGGACGATCAGGCGGACGACCAGGCGGTGGCGCGGCAGCGGGAGTCAGCCCCCAGGGCGGCCCGGACGGTGGACAATGCTCTGCAGCAGCCGGACGAGCTTGGGGGTACGACCACCGATGCAGTACGCACCTGAGGGTCAGTCGGACGGTACCGCCGCCGCCACGCTCCAACCGGGCTTCCTGGCCTCGCTGTTCCGCGACCTCGGCGCCGGGGAGGGCGGTGCGGACGGCCCGGGAGAGCCGGGTGCCACGGGCGGGCCGGAGGGAGAGGACGGCCCGGGAGGGTTGGGGGAGGCGGCGGAGGACGAGGTGGCCGCACGTGGCCGGGCCGCCGTGCTCAGCCATCAGCGGACCGCCGCCGTCCGGGCCGAGCACGAGCACCTGGCCGACCTGCTGCGCCGGGCCGCGCTGCCGGTCTCCGCGATGGACTTCGAGAGCCAGCTGCGCAGCTACCGTCCCCGCCCGTTCCCGGCCGCCGGGGGAGCGGAGGACCTCGGCCCGGACGGCCCCGAGCCGCGGTGGGAGGACTTCGCGCCGCCGGTGCCCGCGCAGCCGGAGGGCGCGGACGGCGCGGGCCGTCCGCTGCTCGACTCCGGCTACCAGCGGGAGTTGGCGCAGGCCCGGCTGCGCCACCAGCGCGCGCTGCGGGAGTGGCGGGCCGGCCGGGCGGCCGCGGCGGACGACGCGGCCTCCGCGGAGCGGCGGGCGCACGAGGCCCTGGAGGAGGCCCGGGCCCGGGCGGTGCGGGAGTACAACGACAGCCTGGAGGAGTGCCGCCGGGCCTACCGGCTGGCCGAGCCGGCCGCCGTGGAGTCGCTCCTGGAACGGGCGTTGGCGGCGGCCGAAGGGGCGACGCAGGACCTGCCCGCGCCGTGCCGGGCGGTGTTCCGCCCGCTGACCAGGACGGCGGTGCTCGACCTCGACCTGCCGCCGCTCGCCCTGGTGCCCTCACTGGACGGCTACCGGCTGACCACCGAGGACACCGTGGAGCCGGTGCCCCGTCCGCTCGCCGACCGGGCCAACGACTACCTGCGGCTGGTCGCCCGGCTGGCGCTGCGCGCGCTCCAGGCGGCGGACGCGGTGGACACCGACGAGATACTGACCGGCGTCGTGCTCAACGGCTGGCTCCGTGACACCCCGTCAGGAGCTCCGCTCTGCCTGCTCAGCGTGGACGCGGACCGGGACGCCCTGGCCCGCACCCGGCTGCTGCCGGCCGCCGACGAGGGGCCGGAGGAGGGCGAGGGCCGGGAGGACGGCGAGGGTCGGGAGGACAGCACGTACGAGGGTGTGTACGGCGGCCTGTACGCGGATGCCGAGCAGGACGAGGCCCTGGTGCGGCTGCGGGAGCTGTCGGCGGCGGTCTCGCCGGACCCGTACGGTCTGGCCGGGGTCGAGCCGGGTGCGGAGGCGGGCATGACGGTGCCCACGGCCGAGGACCTGTCGGCCCATGAGTTCGCCCACCTGGTGCGGGAGTTGCTGACCAGGGGCGGGCTGGGGGAGTGGAGCGTGCGGCTGCGCGGGTCGGCCGGGCTGGTGGCCACGGCGGTGGGCCAGGAGGGCAGCGCGCTGCCCGGGCGCTGGGTGGTCTGGGCCTCGCGCCCCCGCGGCGGGTCGGGGCCCGACGGGGCGGAGGTCACGGCGGCGGAGCTGCGGACGCTGGCCGAGGCGGTCCGGGAGGAAGGGGCGGAGCGCGGCCTGCGGCTGACCACGGGTCGGTTCGCGGAGGCGGCGCTGGACCTGGCGGCGGAGCTGCCGCAGATCCACCTGGTGGACGGCGACGGCGTGCGGGAGCTCACCGAGACGCAGCTCGGCATGCGGCTCGGCGTCGGCGGCTGACACGGGGCCGGGGCCGGGGCCGGGCCCCGGGACACGGGGCCCGGGCCGTTGCGGGAGCGCGAGCGGGAGGGCGGTCGGGCTGATGGGAGGGGTCGGGCGGGTCGGTGGTCGCGTCGGTGGCGGTCAGCCGTCGGTGGCGGTGAGATAGGCCGCGGCGAGCGGCGGCGAGCCCTGGTCGGCCCAGCCGTGGCCCAGGGCGGTGACGTCCAGTTCGCGGCCGCCGGGCAGCACCAGCAGGGGGCGCTCCTCCGGTCCGAGCCGCCAGTGGGTGCCGGGGACGGTGCGGCGCAGCACGGTGCCGAGGTAGAGCCCGGCGTCGTTGCCCAGGCGGTCGGAGAGCCCGGGGTTCTCGCGCCAGCGGGGCAGCAGCTGGTCGAGGGCGGTGAGGGAGCGCTCGCTGTCGTCCAGCCGCACCCCGGCCGAGTCGGCGAGTTCGCGCAGCAGCCCGCACTCGGCGAGCAGTCCGGCCAGTGCGGCTTCGCTGGCGCCGGCCGCGCGGGGGTGCCGTCGCCGGCCGAGGTACCTGCCCATGGGGCCAGGGTGCCAGGGCCCCGGGCGGGCGGCGAGGGGGACCGACGCCGCGCCGTGCCGCCGACGGCCGCACTGCCGTACTGCCGTCCTACCCGGCCGCGGCGCCGCTCGGGCGAGCCGTCGGCCCGCCGTACCCGCGCGGTCGCATCGGTCCGGGCCCCCTGGTGGGTGGTGCCGGGCGGGCTGGGAGGATGGGCGTTTCGTTCGGCGGTGTACGAGGAGGGGCCGGGGTGGGTGCGAGGCGGATCGGTGGACCGGGGCCGGGGGTGAGGGGCCGTCACCCTGACGGACCGTCCGGCGGGCGGGCGGCCCGGGGGGCGGAGAGGCTGGCCGGCAGGGCCGGGGGTCTCTGCTCCGGTCCGGGCCGGGCGTCTGTGCCCGTGGGCAGCGGTCCGCGCAGCCGTCCGGCCCCACCGGGAGCGGACGAGCGGGAGGGCCGTCGATGACCGCGGTGCTGGTGGCCGCCGGGGCGTTCCTGATGACGCTGCTCGGCGGACTGGTGGCGCAGCGGGTCGGGGACCGTCGGCACTTGGTGCTGGGGTTCGCGGCCGGGCTGATGCTCGGGGTGGTGGCCTTCGACCTGCTGCCGGAGGCGATGCACGCGGCGCCGCAGGAGCTGCACGGGGTGCCGCAGGCGCTGCTGATGTTCGCTGCCGGGTTCCTGGCGATCCACGTGGTGGAGCGGGCGGTGGCGATCCACCGGAGCCACGAGACGGAGTACGCCGAGCACTCGCACGGCCACGCCCACTCCCACGGCCACGCGCACGGCGGCAAGCAGGGCGTCGGACTCACCGCCGCCGGTGCGCTGGTGACGCACAGTCTGATGGACGGATTCGCGATCGGTGCGGCGTTCCAGGCGGGCACCACGGTGGGCACGGTGGTGGCGATCGCGGTCGTGGCGCACGACTTCGCGGACGGGTTCAACACCTACACGATCACCCGGATGTACGGGAACGACCGCCGCCGGGCGTTGACGCTGCTGGGCGCGGACGCGTTGGCGCCCGTGACGGGTGCCGCGATCACGCTGCTGTTCACCATCCCGGAGCAGGCGCTCGGCCTGTACCTCGGGTTCTTCGCGGGGTTCCTGCTCTACCTGGCGACCTCGGACATCCTGCCGGAGGCGCACAGCCCGCACCCGTCCCGCACCACGCTGATCTGCACGGTGCTCGGGGTGGCGTTCATGTGGCTGGTGATCGGCTTCGCTGAGTAGGACCGCCCCCACGGCCGGTCGGCCGGCCCGCCTGACCGGCCGTCAGTGCGTGGCGTCCCACTGCTCGCGGACGGCGGCCAGGGCCGCGGCCACGGCGGGCCGCCGGCTGGTCCTGGTCCGCCAGAGGACGAACACCCGCCGGGCCGGTTCGGGCACCACGGGCCGGGCGACCACCCCGGGCGGTAGCGGGCCGCGGCCGAGCCGGGGGACGAGGCCGAGGCCGAGCCCGGCCTCGATCAGTGCGATCTGGGTCTCGAACTCGCCGACCTGGTAGACCACGTCGGGTTCCTCGCCGGCCTCCCGCATGGTGCGCACCAGCCAGTCGTGGCAGATGTTGCCGGGCGGCACGCTGGTCCAGCGTTGCCCGAGCAGGCGCTGGACGGGGACCACGGCGAGGGCTGCGAGCGGGTGTTCGGCACGCAGCAGCAGGTCGACCGGGTCTTCGCCGAGGTCGAGCCGGGAGAGGCCGTCCTGGACGGGGAGCGGGACGGTGGGCCAGTCCTGGACGAGGGCGAGGTCGACCTCGCCGCGCGCGACGAGTTCGGCGGCCTGGTAGGGGTCGGACTCCAGCAGCCGGACCTCCAGGTCGGGGCAGTCCCGCCGGAGGGCGGCGAGCGCGCCGGGCAGGACACCGCGGGCGCCGGTGGCGAAGGAGGCGACCAGCAGGCGGCCGACGGCGCGGCCGCGCTGGCGCTCCAGGGTGACCTCGGCCTGTTCGACCAGGGCGAGCACCTCACGGGCGGTGTCGGCGAGGGTGCGGGCGGCGTCGGTGAGGACCACGCCGCGGCCCTGCTTCTCCAGCAGTACGGTGCGGGTCTCCCGCTCCAGCTTGGCGATCTGCTGGGAGACCGCCGAGGGGGTGAAGCCGAGTGCGGCGGCCGCGCCGCCGACCGATCCGTGCACGGCGACGGCGTGCAGGGCGCGGAGCCGTCCGAGGTCCATCACGTGTGCCTCCTCTCCCCGGGCAGCATCGGGCTGTCGGGCTGTCGGGCTGTCGGGCTGTCGGGCGGGGCGGGCCTGCGCCCGTCATCGTGCAGTGATGCTAAAGCATTCCCTGTAGGACAAGTCGCTGGTGCTACACGATCCCGCCGGGCCATGCTGACGGGCATGCAGATGAGCCCCCGTCACATCGCCCTCGCCGTGCTGGTCGCCGCCGTGTGGGGGGTCAACTTCGTGGTGATCCACGTGGGCCTGGGCCACTTCCCGCCGTTCCTGTTCGGGGCGCTGCGGTTCGCGGTGGTGGCGGTTCCGGCGGTGTTCTTCGTGGGGCGGCCGCGGGTGGCGTTCCGCTGGGTGGTGGCGGTGGGGCTGACGCTCGGAGTGGCCAAGTTCGGGCTGCTGTTCTTCGCGATGAACGCGGGGATGCCCTCGGGACTGTCGTCGCTGGTGCTGCAGAGCCAGGCGGTCTTCACGGCGGTGTTCGCCGCCGCGCTGCTGCGCGAGCGTCCGCCGGTGCAGCGGATCGCCGGGCTGGCGATCGCCTTCGCCGGGATCGGCGTGGCGGCGGTGGACCGCGGGCTGAACGGCCCGGTCGGGGCGTTCGCGCTGGTGATCCTCTCGGCGGCGTTCTGGGGGCTGTCCAACGTGCTGACCAAGAAGGCCGCGCCGGCGGACGCGCTGCGCTGGATGGTCTGGATGAGCGCGGTGCCGGTGCTGCCGCTGCTGGCGCTCTCGCTGCTGTTCGAGGGGCCGTCGGCGGCGGAGGAGGCGTTCGCGGCGCTGAGTCCGGCCGGTATCGGGGCGGTGCTCTACGTCGGGCTGGGGTCGACCCTGTTCGGCTTCATGGCCTGGAGCTTCCTGCTGGGGCGCTACGACGCCTCGGCGGTGGCGCCGTACTCGCTGCTGGTGCCGGTCTTCGGGATGTCCTCGTCCTGGCTGCTGCTGGGGGAGGGGATCAGCCCGCTGGGGGCCGGGGCCGCGCTGCTGGTGGTGCTCGGCATCGGGCTCACCGCGTTGCGTCCGGGGGCGCTGCGTTCCGCCCGGGTGCTCAGGCCCGGTCGGCCGACCGGGCTGCTTCGAAGGCGAGTTCGGCCTGTCGCAGGGCCCGCAGCAGAGCCTCCTGCTCGACTCGGCTGACCGGCCCGAAGTACTCCTGGGCGACCTCCTGGCGGACCAGGCCGATCCGCTCCAGCGCGCCGTGCCCGGCGGCGGTCAGGACCACCCGCACGGCCCGGCGGTCGTCCGGGTCGGGGGTGCGCTCTACCAGGCCGGCCTCCTCCAGGGCGTCCACCACGGTGGTGGCGGAGCGGGGGGCGATGTGGAGGCGTTCGGCGAGTTCGCTCAGCCGCATGGTCTCCCGGCCCTCGCAGCCGGGGGCGTGCGCCAGGGTGCGCAGCGCCCGGGCCTGGCCGGGGGTGATGCCGTAGGGCTCCAGGCGCACCATGGTCTGCCGGCGGATCCGCTTCATCGCCCGGGTCAGTGCGTCGGCGAGGTCCGCGGCGGTCTCGGCGGGCGGCTCGGCGGCGGGCACGGACATGGGGGCGGCTCCTGGGACGGTAGGTGGCCACCAGGGTATCGGGGCTGCCGGAGAGCCCTCCGGGGTGTCGCCGCCGAAATACCTTGAGCTTGACTCACCATTCACTTAGGCTGACCTAATCTTAACCACGAGGAGTACACCGATGTCCGTTTCCCAGGCCCGTGTCGTCACGGACCGTCCGTCCCGCTACGGCAAGCAGCTGGCTGCCCACATGGGCCGCAAGATCCAGGCCGACTGGTCCGAGGAGAGCGGCCGCGGCGAGCTGGTCTTCAGCGCCGGCACCGCCGTGCTCACCGCCGAGGAGGGTGCCCTGCTGCTGGTGGTCGAGGGCGCCGAGGAGAACCTCCCGCAGCTGGAGGACGTGGTCGGCCGCCACCTGGTCCGCTTCGGCACCCGCGACGAGCTGGTGGTGGAGTGGCAGCGCGAGAGCGGCGCCCCCGGCACCGTCCAGCGCAACGACGCTCCCGAGGAGTAGGGCCGCACCCGAGGAGCAAGGCCGCACCAGCACGGGCGGCCGGCCCCCGACGAGCGGCCCGCGTCCGACGAGCGGTCAGCTCCGGCGCCGCGCCCACGGGATGACGTACCGCCACAGGCACCAGAGCGCCGTCCCGGTCAGGCACCAGCTGGCCACCACGTCCAGCAGCCAGTGGTAGTCGCTCCACACCAGCCCGGCCCCGACGCCCAGGCAGAGCAGTGCGGTCAGCCCGTACAGCCACCGCCGCGGGCGCCGGGCCAGGGTGGGGCCGAGCAGCAGGGCGGCGGTGCCGTAGGCGAGGGCCGAGGTGGCGGTGTGCCCGGACGGGTACCAGCCGAGCTGATCGGCGGCCAGCGGCACGCCGAACGGGCCGGGGCGGGCGAACAGCGCCTTGGCCGGGACCACCAGCAGCGGCACCAGCAGTCCGGCGGCCGCCGCCACCGGCAGCGGGTACCACCAGCGCCGCCGCCCGGCCGTCCGCTCCCGCGCGGCGGCCAGCGCGGCCGCGCCGAGCAGCACCGGCATCGCGGGGAAGGGCCCGCCGAGGTCGGCGAGGCCGGCGCCCAGGTGGTTCAGCAGGGTGCTGTGCAGACCGGTGCGGACGGCCCGGGTGGAGCGCCTGGCCCAGTCGTCCAGCTCCAGCAGCGGACCGTCGGCGGCCACCTGCCAGGAGACCACCGCCAGCACCACGAGCAGCAGCGCCGGGAGCCAGAACCCGCCCAGGACGTGCGAGAGCCGCCCCGGAGCAGGGGGGAGAGCTCCGGGGCGGCTGGGGAGATCGCCGTTCCGTGCGCCCCGGGGGGTGTGGGCCGGACGGTCGGTCGATCGGTCCTCGGCTGCCGCTGCCCCCGAGGGGGCGGGTGGCGTCGTCGGTAAGGAGTGTGGCTCGCTGTCCATCTGTCATGACAGTACGTCAGAACCCGGCCGAACAGGGCGGGCCGCGCGGTTTGCCACAGCATCTTCACCACTGCGCGTGCAGCCAGCGCGAGCATTCAGCGCGCGCATCCGACCGGCGCATCCGGCGCAAGCAAACGGAGGGGCCCGGTCCGTGCGGACCGGGCCCCTCGCGTGTGACGCGGCGTCAGGCGGAGCGGACGGTTCAGACCGCCGCGAAGGCGCTCTCGATGATGTCCAGGCCCTCGACCAGCAGGTGCTCCGGCATCACCAGCGGCGGCAGGAAGCGCAGCACGTTGCCGTAGGTGCCGGCGGTCAGCACGACCAGGCCCTCGGCGTGGCAGGCCTTGGCCACGGCGGCGGTGAACTCCGGGTTCGGGTCCTTGGTGCCCGGCTTGACCAGCTCGACCGCGATCATCGCGCCGCGGCCGCGGACCTCGCCGATCACGTCGAACTTCTCCTGCATGGCGCGCAGACGGCCGAGCATGACCTCGCCGATCTGCCGCGCCTTGCCGTTCAGGTCCTCGGACTTCATGGTCTCGATCGAGCCGAGCGCGGCGGCGCAGGCCACCGGGTTGCCGCCGTAGGTGCCGCCCAGGCCGCCGGCGTGCGCGGCGTCCATGATCTCGGCGCGGCCGGTCACGGCGGCCAGCGGCAGACCGCCGGCGATGCCCTTGGCGGTGGTGATCAGGTCCGGGACGATGCCCTCGTCGTCGCAGGCGAACCACTGGCCGGTGCGGCAGAAGCCGGTCTGGATCTCGTCGGCGACGAAGACGATGCCGTTCGCCTTGGCGTACTCGACGATGGCCGGCAGGAAGCCCTTGGCCGGCTCGATGAAGCCGCCCTCGCCCTGGATCGGCTCGATCACGATCGCGGCGACGTTCTCGGCGCCGATCTGCTTGTTGATCAGGTCGATCGCCTGGGCGGCGGCCTCGGGGGCGCAGTTCTCGGCGCCGGTCAGCCAGCGGTAGGGGTAGGCGACCGGGACGCGGTAGACCTCGGGGGCGAACGGGCCGAAGCCCTGCTTGTACGGCATGTTCTTCGCCGTCATGCCCATGGTGAGGTTGGTGCGGCCGTGGTAGCCGTGGTCGAAGACCACGACGGCGGTGCGCTTGGTGTAGGCGCGGGCGATCTTGACCGCGTTCTCGACGGCCTCGGCGCCGGAGTTGAACAGCGCGGTGCGCTTCTCGTGGTCGCCCGGGGTCAGCTCGTTGAGCTGCTCGGCCACGGCCACGTAGCCCTCGTACGGGGTCACCATGAAGCAGGTGTGGGTGAAGGCCTCCAGCTGCGCGGTGGCCTTGGCGACCACGGCGGCCGCGCTGTTGCCGACGTTGGTCACGGCGATGCCGGAGCCGAAGTCGATCAGCGAGTTGCCGTCCACGTCCTCCAGCACGCCGCCGCCGGCGCGCGAGACGTACACCGGCAGGGTGGTGCCGACGCCGGCCGCCACCGCGCCCAGCTTGCGGGCCTGCAGCTCCTGCGACTTCGGGCCCGGGATCGCGGTGACCAGGCGACGCTCCTGCGGAAGCGGCGTTGCAGTGCTCATCGTGTGTTCTCCATGTCTAGGGGCCCGGAATTACGAGGCGCGGTCCTCGCAGGCTACGGCCGGGTACGGCCGCTGGGCATGCGCCACTCGGTAGCAGTGGGCCACCCGAATTGTCCGGGGCGGCCAGCGCACGAGATCAGTTACGCGGCGCCTCCGCTCCACTACATTGGTGCCGACCTTCCAACGGGGGAGCGCGGGCAGAGGGAGCGGGGCCGCCACATGGGACTGGACGGGACCTACGGGCAGCGGGCGGCCGAGCAGGCCCAGGTCGCGGTGCCGCCGCAGCGCGGCGTCGCCCCCTTCGACCTGACCGCCTGGGTGAACGCGCCCAGACCCGAACTCGCTCCCGGCGTCTGGCGGCTGAACCACCGTCAGCGCACCGAGGCCGACCGCGAGGCGGCCGCCGTCCCGGCCGGCCCGCTGCTGTGGCGGGCGGCGCTGAACGCGCTGGTCGCCTGGTTCGCCTACCTCTACGGGGTCGAGCTGGTCTTCTGGGTGGCCGGTCTGCTCGACCTGCTGGACGGCCTCGGCCAGGCCACCTCGGTGATCGCCCTGCTGGTGGTCAACGGCCTGGTGCTCACCGTGGTGATCCGCGTGTTCGGCCGGATGGGCCGCTGGCCCGAGGTCTGGCGCCGCTGGGTCGCCCCGCTGCTGGCCCGCACCGTCACCCAGGAGCAGCCGTCCGAGGACGCCGAGCCCGCCGGCCCCACCGACCCGTGGGCCGCGCTCCGCCAGGGCGGCGCCGCCGAGGCGGCCCGGCTGCTGGACGGACGGCCGGTCGGCGACGTGGACTACGTCCGGATCCAGCGCGCCTGGGAGACGGTCCGGCAGGACCCGGCGCTGCTGCCCGCCTTCACCGAGCAGGTCGCGGCCCGCGGCCCCGCCGCCTGCGCGCACCCCTCCGAGGCCCGCGACCTGACCGGCCGCGGCCCCGGCCACGACCTGCTGACCCGTCAGGTCCGGCTCGGCGCGGCCCAGGACGTGGTGAAGAACCCGCAGACCCACCGGGCCACCGGCTTCGCCCTCGACCCCGCCCTGCTCGGCACCTCGCTGCTCGCGGTCGGCCCGGCCGGCACCGGCAAGACCGCCGGGCTGGCCCGTCCGCTGGCCGAGGCGCTCTGCCTCCAGGCGCTGGCCGGCACCGCCTGCGCGGTGGTGCTCGGCTCGGCGGAGGCCGATCTCGGCCCGGACGACTGGTACGACGTGGTGATCGCTCCGGGCGACCCGTCCTCCCCGTACGGGCTCGACCTGTTCGGCGCCGCCGTCGAGGTGGAGCAGGCCGCGGCCCGGCTGGCCGACGCGCTGCTGCCGGACGAGCTGGCGCCGCGCGGCGAGGCGGCCCGGGCCGCGCTCCAGCAGACCGTCGGCCCGTTCCACGCGGCCTACGGCCGCTACCCCGGGGTGCGGGAGCTGCGCGCGCTGCTCGGGGGCGCGGCCGCGGCCTGGCAGACGCTCCGTCAGACCCTCGACGACAACGGCCTGCTGGCCGCGCACGAGGCCGACCTCCAGCACCGGGAGCGCCAGCACGGCCGGGCCGACGACCCGGGCGCCCTGCTGGCCGACCGACTGGCGCTGCTGGACCGCCCGGCCTTCGCCGGGCACTTCCCCGGCGACGGCCCGGGCCGCCCGGCCTTCGCCATGCGGGCGCTGGACCACCCGCTGCGGGTGCGGGTGAAGCTGCCCGAGCGCGGCCACCCGGAGGCGGCCCGGATGCTGTCGCGGCTGCTCGCCGGCCAGTTCGTCCAGGCGGCCGCGGCCCGCACCGAGCGGGCGCTGTTCGCGGGCCTGGTGGTGGACGAGGCCTCGGCGGCGGTGGACGCGCAGGTGATCCGCGGACTGCAGGGCATGCGCGGGGCCAACGCGGGCGCGGTGCTGCTGCTGCGCACCCTGGTGGACCTGCCGGAGGCGCTGCGCACCGCGTTGTTCGGCGCGGTCGGCTGCCGGATGGCCTTCCCCGGCATCGCGCCCTGGGACGGCAAGCTGTTCTCCGAGGCCTGGGGCACCCACCTGGTCCGCGAGACCGCCGTCACCCACACCCCCGACACCTCCGGCGGGATGTTCCGCAAGGCCAGCCGGGGCCTGCGCAAGGCACTGTCGGGCACCGCCGCGCAGACCGAGAGCGTCACGGTCCGGGACGTGGAGCGGCACCGCTGGTCGCCCTCGGACCTGGCGCACGCGCTGCCGAGCGGGCACGCGGTGATCTCGCTGGCCTCGGTGACGGGTGATCAGGTCCCGCCGCTGCTGGTCGACCTGAGGGGCTAGTACCCGAGGGGCGGCCGACGGGCGGACTACGGTCCGGAGGATTCGGTCCGTCCGCTTGTCCGGAGCGTCCATAATGGGGGGAGAAGCCCTCATCGCCAGGCCGCAACGGCGCGTCCCCGGCGGCAAACACTCCGAAGGTGCCATGCCCCCCACACTCGCCTCCGTCGTCCGCAACAGCTCGCTCCACCTGACGGTCCTCGCCGGAGCGGACCACCTGGAGCGGCCGGTCCGCTGGGTGCACACCAGCGAGCTGGACGACCCCACGCCGTTCCTGGAGGGCGGGGAGCTCCTCCTCACCACCGGGATCAAGCTGGGCAAGGCGGCCGCCAAGCTCCAGGCGTACGTGCACCGGCTGGCCGACGCGGGGGTGGTCGGGCTCGGTCTCGGCGTCGGGCTCTCGCACACCGAGGTGCCGCAGGCCCTGGTGGACGCCGCCGCCCAGCGCGGCCTGCCGCTGCTGCGGGTGCCGGAGGCCACGCCCTTCATCGCGATCAGCAAGGCCGTCTCGGCCGCCCTGGCCGCCGAGCAGTACGAGGCCGTCACCACCAGCTTCGAGGCCCAGGAGGAGCTGACCCGGGCCGCCCTCGGCAAGGACGGCACCACCGCGGTGGTCCGCCGCCTGGCCGCCCGCCTCGGCGGCTGGGCCGCGCTCTACGACGGCTCCGGCGCGCTCTCCGCCGTCGCCCCCGACTGGGCCGCCCGCCGGGCCGGCCGCCTCGCCGCCGAGGTGGACCGGCTGCGCCGCCGCCCGGCCCCCTCCAGCGCCGCGCTGCAGGGCCGCGCCCCCGGCATCGACACCGCCGACGAGGACTACGTGGTGGTCCAGTCGCTCGGCGCCGACCGCCGCGCCCGCGGCTTCCTTGCGGTCGGCACCGAGGACCGGATCACCCCCACCGAGCGCTACGTGCTGAACGCGGCCGTCGCCCTGCTCACCCTCACCCTGGAGCGCTCCCGCGAGCTGCGGCAGGCCGAGGAGCGGATGGGCGCCGCCCTGCTCGGCATGGTGCTGGCCGGCGAGGCGGCGACGGCCCGTCAGGTCGCGGCCGGGCTGTTCGGCGGCCTGCCCGAGGGCACCGTCCGGGTGCTGGTCGGCGGCCTGGGCCCGAACGGCGACCCGGAGGCGCTGAACGAGCTCGGCGACCGGGCCGAGCAGGCCGGCAGCCGGGTCGGCGAGCGGCTGCTGGTCTCCCGCGAGGACGGACCGCACGGCCCCCGGCTCACCGTGCTGGCCCCCGACGGCGGCTCGGCCCACCGCGCCTGCCTGGGCGCGGCCGAGGAGCACGAGGGGATCGCCCTCGGCGTCTCCGCCCCGTGCACGGTGGAGGAGGCGGGCACCGCCTTCGCGCAGGCCGAGCGGGCCCTCGCGGTGGCACTGCGCGGCGGGCGCCGCTCGGTGGACCACGAGGAGGTCGGCGCCGGTTCGCTGCTGCCGCTGCTCGGCGAGGAGGCGGTCACCGCCTTCGCCGAGGGGCTGCTCAGACCGCTGCGCGAGCACGACCGCACCGCCCGAGGCGACCTGGTCGCCTCGCTGCGCGCCTGGCTCTCCCGGCACGGTCAGTGGGACGCGGCCGCCGCCGACCTGGGCGTCCACCGGCACACCCTGCGCTACCGGATGAAGCGGGTCGAGGAGCTGCTCGGCCGTTCGCTGGACGACACCGACGTCCGGATGGAGCTCTGGCTGGCGCTGCGCGCGGGCGAGGACTGAGAGCGCCCGGCCCCGCCCGGCGCCCGACCTGACGGACCGCTACGCCAGTCGGTAGTGCGGGCCGCGGCCACTTCGCCGCCGTGTCCAATCCTGCTCGCGCGGGTGCGCCCCTACCGTGGATCCGGTAGAGCACCACACGACGACAGAAGGGGCCGGTACGACCGTGACCACCACCCATGAGTTCTGGCTGGCCGGCCGCAAGGCGTCGGGCGACGCCGAGTTCGAGGTCCGCCACTCGTACGACGGCAGCCTGGTCGGCAAGGTCAGCATCCCGACCGACGCCCAGGTCGAGGAGGCGCTGGACGCCGCCGTCGCGGTCGCCCCGGCCCTGGCCGCCACCCCCGCGCACGTGCGCGCCACCGCGCTGGACCACGTGGCCCGCCGGCTGACCGAGCGGACCGAGGAGATCGCCCGCCTGATCACCGCCGAGAACGGCAAGCCGATCAAGTGGGCCCGCGGCGAGGTCGGCCGCGCCGCCTCGGTGTTCCGCTGGGCCGCCGAGGAGGCCCGCCGGACCAACGGCGAGACCATGCGCCTGGACACCGACCCGGGCGGCGTGGGCCGCTTCGCGGTGGTGCGCCGCTTCCCGCGCGGCGTGGTGCTGGGCATCGCCCCGTTCAACTTCCCGCTCAACCTGGTCGCCCACAAGATCGCCCCGGCGATCGCGGTCGGCGCTCCGATCATCCTCAAGCCGGCCCCCGCCACCCCGCTCTCCGCGCTGGTGCTCGGCGAGATCCTGGCCGAGACCGAGCTGCCGGCCGGCTCCTGGTCGGTGCTGACGGTCGAGAACGAGAAGATGCCCGCCCTGGTGCAGGACAAGCGCCTGCCGGTGATCTCCTTCACCGGTTCGGACAAGGTCGGCTACCAGATCATGGACTCGGTGCCGCGCAAGCACGTCACCCTGGAGCTCGGCGGCAACGCCGCCGCCGTGGTGCTCGCCGACTGGTCGTCCGAGGCCGACCTGGAGTGGGCCGCCACCCGGATCGCGATGTTCTCCAACTACCAGGGCGGCCAGTCCTGCATCTCGGTGCAGCGCGTGATCGCCGACGCCTCGGTCTACGACGCGCTGGTGGAGAAGGTCGTCGCCAAGGTCGGCGCCCAGGTCACCGGCAACCCCTCCGACGACGCGGTGGACGTCGGCCCGCTGGTGGACGAGAACGCCGCCAAGCGCGTCGAGGCCTGGGTCGAGGACGCCGTCACCAAGGGCGCCAAGGTGCTGGCCGGCGGTACCCGCGAGGGCGCCACCTACGCCCCCACCGTGCTGGCCGAGCTGCCCGCGGACGCCATCCTGGCCAAGGCCGAGGTCTTCGGCCCGGTGCTCTCGCTGCACAAGGTCGACTCCACCGACGAGGCCTTCGCGCTGGTCAACGACTCGCCGTTCGGTCTGCAGACCGGCGTCTTCACCCACGACCTGCAGGCCGCCTTCAAGGCCCACCAGGTGCTCGAGGTCGGCGGCGTGATCATCGGCGACGCCCCGTCCTACCGCGCCGACCAGATGCCGTACGGCGGCGTCAAGGACTCCGGCGTCGGCCGCGAGGGCGTCAAGTACGCGATGGGCGACTTCACCTACGAGAAGGTCATGGTCCTCACCGGCCTCGACCTCTGAGCCACCCCCTGAATCACCCTCTGATGCCCCGTCACCGACCGCTGGTGACGGGGCATCGGCCCGTCTTGACACCTCCCCGGGGCGGGCGTAGTCCGGAAGGACAGGAAGGGAGGTCGTCATGCTGGGTGACCTCATCGGACAGGAATCGGGGACGATCACCGGCCGTCGCGTGGTCGGTGGCGAGCACGGCCTGGCCCCGACGGTGGAGACCTCGTTCGCGGCCGGCGGCACGCTGCTCGGCGTCGAGGTGCAGGACATGGGGACCTACCAGGCGCGGATGCGCGCCGACGGGACCCTGGAGGGCGAGGGCCACGGCGTGCTGATGGGCCCGGGCGGCGCGAACGCGACCTGGCACGGCTGGGGCGTCGGCAGCTTCACGGAGAACGGCAACAGCTGGCGCGGCGCGCTGATCTACACCAGCGGCTCGCCCGAGTTCGCCGCACTGCGCGGCAAGGTCGGCGTCTTCGAGTGGGAGGTGGCGGCGGACGGCACGGCCGAGGGGAAGCTCTGGGCCTGGCAGTGAGCGCCCCGTCCGACAGGACACAATGGGGCGCATGACTTCGCTCGCCCACCCGCAGCTGCGCTTCTCACCCGTCGTCAGGGACCCGGAGGGCCCCCGGGAGCTGGTGATCCTCGGATCGACCGGCTCGATCGGCACCCAGGCCATCGACGTGGTGCTGCGCAACCCCGGCCGGTTCAAGGTGGTCGCCCTCTCGGCGGCCGGCGGCCGGGTCGCCCTGCTCGCCGAGCAGGCGATGGAGCTGGGCGTGCACACCGTGGCGGTGGCCGACGAGGCCGCCGTTCCGGCGCTGCGCGAGGCGCTCGCCGCCCAGGCTGCCGGGCGGCCGCTGCCCGAGGTGCTGGCGGGCCCGGACGCGGCCACCGAGCTGGCCGCGATGGAGTGCCACTCGGTGCTCAACGGCATCACCGGCTCGATCGGCCTGCGGCCCACCCTGGCCGCCCTGCGGGCCGGGCGGGTGCTGGTGCTGGCCAACAAGGAGTCGCTGATCGTCGGCGGCCCGCTGGTCAAGGCGGTCGCGAAGCCGGGCCAGATCGTGCCGGTGGACTCCGAGCACGCCGCGCTCTTCCAGGCGCTGGCCGGCGGCACCCGCTCCGAGGTGCGCCGCCTGGTGGTCACCGCCAGCGGCGGCCCGTTCCGCAACCGGACCCGGGACGAGCTGGCCGGGGTGACGCCGGACCAGGCACTGGCCCACCCGACCTGGGCGATGGGCCCGGTGGTCACCATCAACTCCGCCACCCTGGTCAACAAGGGCCTGGAGGTGATCGAGGCGCACCTGCTCTACGACGTCCCGTTCGACCGGATCGACGTGGTGGTGCACCCCCAGTCGGTCGTCCACTCGATGGTCGAGTTCACCGACGGCTCCACCCTGGCCCAGGCCAGCCCGCCGGACATGCGGATGCCCATCGCGCTCGGCCTCGGCTGGCCCGACCGGGTGCCGGACGCCGCCCCCGGCTGCGACTGGACCAAGGCCGCCACCTGGGAGTTCTTCCCGCTCGACACTGACGCCTTCCCGGCCGTCGACCTGGCCCGCGAGGTGGGTACGCTCGGCGGGACCGCCCCGGCGGTCTTCAACGCCGCCAACGAGGAGTGCGTGGACGCTTTCCTCAAGGGGCGGCTCCCCTTCACCGGAATCGTGGACACTGTGGCGAAGGTGGTGTCCGAACACACGGTGGGAACTTCGCTCACGGTGGAGGACGTACTCCACGCGGAGACCTGGGCGCGTGCCCGGGCCCGCGAGCTGGCAGCCGGCTAGCGAGCAGACCTAGGGAGCGGCATGACGGAGGCTCAGCGGTGACATTGGTGTGGTGGGGCCTGGGCATCCTGGTCTTCTTCGGCGGCCTGCTGTTCTCGATCGCCTGGCACGAGCTGGGCCACCTGTCCACCGCCAAGCTCTTCGGCATCCGGGTGCCGCAGTACATGGTCGGCTTCGGCCGCACCGTCTGGTCCCGGAAGAAGGGCGAGACCGAGTACGGCCTCAAGGCGATCCCGCTCGGCGGGTACATCCGGATGATCGGGATGTTCCCGCCGGGCGAGGACGGCCGGATCACCCAGCGCTCCAGCTCGCCCTGGCGGACGATGATCGAGGACGCCCGGGAGGCCTCCTACGAGGAGATCAAGCCCGGCGACGAGGACCGGATGTTCTACACCCGGAAGCCGTGGAAGCGCGTCATCGTGATGTTCGCCGGGCCGTTCATGAACCTGGTCCTGGCCTTCGCGCTCTACCTCGCCGTGCTGATGGGCGTCGGCCAGCTGAACGCCGTGCCCACCGTCTCCTACGTCAACAAGTGCGTGGTGGCGGTCGGCCAGCCGACCGACAAGTGCCCCGACGGCGCGCCCGACAGCCCGGCCCTGCAGGCCAAGCTGCAGGAGGGCGACACCTTCCTCTCCTTCGGCGGCGTCCCGGTCACCGACTACAAGCAGCTCCAGGGCGAGATCCGCAAGGCCGCCGGGAAGCAGGTGTCGATCGTGGTCGAGCGGGGCGGCCAGCAGGTCACCCTGACGGCCAAGCCGGAGAAGAACGTCGTCCAGAAGATCGACGAGGACGGGTACCCGGTCAAGGGCGAGACCGTCGAGGCGGGCTTCCTGGGCTTCGCCCCGCGCCAGGTCATGCAGACCCTGACCTTCGGCGAGAGCGTCGACCAGATGGGCACCATGGCCCAGAACGGCATCTCCTCGCTGATCGCGCTGCCCGGCAAGATCCCCGGCCTGTGGCACGCCATCGTCAGCGACGACCCGCGCCCGGCCGACTCCCCGATGGGCATGGTCGGCGCGGCCCGGATCGGCGGCGAGATGTTCGAGATGGACATCCCCTCCTCCAGCAAGGTGGTCGGCATGGTCCAGCTGCTGGCCGGGATCAACCTCTCGCTCTTCCTCTTCAACATGCTCCCGCTGCTCCCGCTGGACGGCGGCCACATCGCGGGCGCCCTGTGGGAGTCGGTCCGCCGCCGCTGGGCCAAGCTGTTCCGCCGCCCCGACCCGGGCCCGTTCGACGTGGCCAAGCTGATGCCCGCCGCGTACGTGGTGGCCGGTGTGTTCATCTGCTTCACCGCGTTGGTGATGGTGGCCGACCTTGTCAACCCCATCCGCCTGAACTGACCCGGTTCCGTCGGGTACGTGCGTTGGCCACCTCGCCCGTGCCGTACCGTTGGACGCCGGGCGCCTCCTGACTACCGGGGCGCCCGGCCCGGCCGGAGCCGATGGCCGGACCACCACCGCACCCCTGGGGAACCTGCGCACATGTCCGCGATCTCGCTCGGAATTCCGTCCCTGCCGCTCAAGCCGCTGGCGACCCGTCGCGTCTCCCGGCAGATCATGGTCGGCAACGTCCCGGTCGGCGGCGACGCCCCGGTCTCGGTCCAGTCGATGACCACCACCGTCACCGCCGACATCAACGCCACGCTGCAGCAGATCGCCCAGCTGACCGCCTCCGGCTGCCAGATCGTGCGGGTGGCCGTCCCGACCCAGGACGACGCCGACGCGCTGGCCGTCATCGCCAAGAAGTCGCAGATCCCGGTGATCGCGGACATCCACTTCCAGCCCAAGTACGTCTTCGCCGCGATCGACGCCGGCTGCGCCGCGGTCCGGGTGAACCCGGGCAACATCAAGCAGTTCGACGACAAGGTCGGCGAGATCGCCAAGGCGGCCAAGGACGCCGGCACGCCGATCCGGATCGGCGTCAACGCCGGCTCGCTCGACAAGCGCCTGCTGGAGAAGTACGGCCGGGCCACCCCCGAGGCGCTGGTCGAGTCCGCGCTCTGGGAGTGCTCGCTGTTCGAGGAGCACGACTTCCGCGACATCAAGATCTCGGTCAAGCACAACGACCCGGTCGTGATGATCAACGCCTACCGCCAGCTGGCCGCCGCCTGCGACTACCCGCTGCACCTCGGCGTCACCGAGGCCGGCCCGGCCTTCCAGGGCACCATCAAGTCGGCGGTCGCCTTCGGCGCGCTGCTGGCCGAGGGGATCGGCGACACCATCCGGGTCTCGCTGTCCGCGCCGCCGGCCGAGGAGATCAAGGTCGGCATCCAGATCCTGGAGTCGCTGAACCTCCGTCAGCGCGGCCTGGAGATCGTCTCCTGCCCGTCCTGCGGCCGCGCCCAGGTCGACGTCTACAAGCTCGCCGAGGAGGTCACCGCCGGCCTCGAGGGCATGGAGGTGCCGCTGCGCGTCGCCGTCATGGGCTGCGTCGTGAACGGCCCGGGCGAGGCCCGCGAAGCCGACCTCGGCGTCGCCTCCGGCAACGGCAAGGGCCAGATCTTCGTCAAGGGCGAGGTCATCAAGACCGTCCCCGAGTCGAAGATCGTCGAGACCCTGATCGAGGAGGCCCTCAAGCTGGCCGAGCAGATGCAGGCCGACGGCGTGGAGTCCGGCGCGCCGGTCGTGACCGCCGCCGAGTAGTGCACCCCGGGAGGTGCGGGCCCGCGCTCGCACCTCCTCTCCGGTGGGGCGGGCGGAGTAGGGTGCGACAAGCGTTCCTAGTGGTGAGGTGCCCGTGCTCGATCGAGGTGTGATGCTCCCCGGCCCGTTCCAGGTGGCCCGGGCCCTGGCGACCACCCGGGTGCTCGACCCCCAGGACCTCGACGAGGCGCTGGAGATCCTGCACCGGGACCCGGTCGCCAACGCCTTCGTCGCCACCCGGGTGGAGGCCGTCGGGCTCGACCCCTGGCGGCTCGGCGGCGAGATGTGGGGCTGGTACGACGCGGACGGCCGGCTGGAGTCCCTCTGCTACGCCGGAGCCAACCTGGTGCTGGTCGACGCCGGCCCCGAGGCCGTCCGCGCCTTCGCCGAGCGGGCCCGCCGCCAGGGCCGCCGCTGCTCCTCCATCGTCGGCCCCGCCGGGCCCACCGCGGCCCTCTGGGCCTGCCTGGAGCGCAGCTGGGGCCCCGCCCGCGAAGTCCGCGCCCACCAGCCGCTGATGGCCACCCAGAGCCCCGCCCCGGCCTCGATCACCCCCGACCCGCTGGTCCGCCGGGTCCGCAAGAACGAGGTCGACGCCCTGATGCCGGCCTGCGTCGCGATGTTCACCGAGGAGGTCGGCATCTCCCCGCTGGCCGGCGACGGCGGCCTGCTCTACCAGGCCCGGGTCGCCGAACTGGTCGGCGGCGGCCGCTCCTTCGCCCGCTTCGACGAGGACGGCTCGGTGGTCTTCAAGGCCGAGATCGGCGCCGTCACCGCCGGCGCCTGCCAGATCCAGGGCGTCTGGGTCGCCCCCGCCCACCGCGGCCGGGGCCTCTCCGTCACCGGCATGGCCGCCGTCCTCGACATCGCCCTGCGCGAGGTCGCCCCGACCGTCTCGCTGTACGTCAACGACTACAACCTCCGCGCCCGCGCCAGCTACGCCCGGGTCGGCTTCCGCGAGATCGGCGCCTTCATGAGCGTGCTGTTCTGACGCCCGCTCAGCCCGCCGTCCGGCGGGAGCCGAGCTCCGCCGCCACCCGGTGCGCGTAGCCCTCGCGTCCCGTCCTGTCATCGTGCGGCAGGTCGCCATGGTGGTCCGGCAGCCTTTCGTGATCTTCCCGGCCCAGGGAGACCACGTCGGGGAGGCGGGGAGAGTAACGTCCGGGGGCATGGAGCAGCTGACCGAGGTGACGATCGAGGCCGTGGAGTTGGCGGCGTGGGCGGCGGAGGCACTGGAGGTGCAGGCGGTCGCCTTCGGGCTGACGGCCGACGAGGTGGCGGTGCGGCTCCAGATCGTGCGGCGGCACGCGCTGCAGCCGGGGGTGCTGGCCTTCGGGGCGTTCAGCGGGCAGCGGTTGGTGGGCTTCGGGTACGGGATGCCGAACCGGCGCGAGCACTGGTGGAGCACGGTGATCGAGCCGCACCTGGAGCACCACGGGTACGGCGACTGGCTGGACGGGACCTTCGCGGTGACCGAGCTGCACGTGCTGCCCGGCTTCCAGGGGCAGGGGGTGGGGACGCGGCTGATCCGGACCCTGACGGAGTGTTCGGGGGCGGACCGCAGCATCCTGTCGGCGATCGACGCCGAGACGCCCGCCCGTCGGCTCTACCGCTCGCTCGGCTACCAGGACCTGGCGCGGATGGTGGTGTTCCCGAACACGGTCCGCCCGTACGCGGTGATGGGGGCTCGACTGCCGCTGCTTCAGAGCCAGTCGGCGAACTCCAGGTAGAGCTCGGCGGTGTCGGTGGCGCCCGCCTCCAGGTGGCGCAGACCGGCCTCGACGGTCCGGAAGAGGGTCCAGCCGCGCAGCCGGTCGTGGTCCACCTCGACGGCGTCGGCGAGCTGGTGGAGGCGGCGGCGGACGGCGCCGCGCTGGCCGGGGGAACCGGCCAGGGTGTCCATCCGGTCCTGGGCCAACCGGGCCAGGTCCCAGGCGCGTTCGCCGACCAGGGGGCGGGGGGAGACGGCCAGCCAGGGGGAGCGGTCGGCGGCCAGCACCTTGCCGTGGTGGAAGTCGCCGTGCAGCAGGTACGACTCCGCGCCGGAGCCGAGGAGGCCGGTGGCCAGCTCCACCGCCTCGTCGGCCAACGGCGCCGCCTCCGGGGCGAGTTCGCGGCGGCGTCGGACGCCGTCCGCCAGCTCGGCGACCCGCTCGGCCAGCGGGGCGAAGGCGTGGCCGTCCGGCGGTGCGGTCCAGAGCCGCTGGAGCAGCCCGGCCGCCTCCAGCATGGCCTTGGCCTCGGCCAGCGAACGCAGCGGGATGTCCCCGTGCAGGCGCTCCAACAGCAGTGCGCCGTCGGCCGGTTCGGCGGCCAGCGCCAGGACGGCGCCGCGTCCGGCCCAGTGGGCGAGCGCTTCGTGCTCCCGGGCGTTCTCGGGGGTGACCAGGGAGGTCTTCAGGACGGCCGGGGAGCCGTCCTCCCGCCGTACGGTGCAGACCAGCGAGAGCCGGCCGCCGGGCTCCACCACCCGCTCGGGGGTGAGCTCCCAGCGCTCCAGACCGGTGCGGACCAGTCCGGGCAGGGCGGACAGCCAGGCCGCTCCCTCGGCGCCGTACCGGGACCGGACGGCCTCCGCGAGCCGCGCCGGGACGGTGATCTGCTGCCCTGCTGCTGCCGACATGCTGGCCTCTCGGTTGGCACCACCCGGCCGGGCCGGTGCGGCGGTTCACCCGCTCATTGTCGGCCATGGCGGTGAAACCGCTGGTCAGGGGCCCGGCGTGGCGTGCCGACGGTCCGTCAGGAACCGCTGCCGGCCGGTCGGTTGAGGAAGGCTCAGGAGGTGGAGGGTGACGGCGAGGCGGGGCCGCCGGTGGCCGGGAGGCCGGGGAACGCGGTGAGGTCGCCGCCCCAGCGGCGGGCGTTCAGGGCGGCCTCGCGCAGCGCGGTGGCGGCGCTCTGCCGCAGCTCGCCGGTGGAGGCGGAGACCAGGCCCGCGTACACGCCGGCGAGCTGCACCTCGATGTGGGCGGCCAGCTGGCGGGCGGTCTCCGGGCTGTTCACGGTGAAGGGCAGCTGGTACCCGGCCGCGGCGGCGGTCGGGGTGGCCGAGCCGGCGGCCAGCCGGCGCTGCCAGGTGTCCCGCTGCGCCTGGTGCGCGGCGAACACCGAGTGCGCCTCGGCCCGGCCCGGCCCCGGGATGCGGGCACCGACCACGCCGTAGCCGTAGACGGCGGCGTGCTCGGCGGCGAGCGCGGTCTGCAGGGCGGTGGCCGTGGCGGCGGGCAGCGGCACCGGCTTGGGGGAGGCGGTCCCGGAGCCGGCACCGGAGGGCGAGGCGGAGGGGGAACCCGAGGCGGACGCCGACCCGCTCGCCGACCCGGAGGCGGACGCGGCGGCCGAGCCGTCCCCGGGTGCCGCGACCGGAGTGCGGTCGCCCAGCGCGGCGGCGTGCACCGCCCCCGAGGCGGCGACCACCGCCAGCAGCTTGGCCAGCTCCGGCGAGGCGCCCGCGAGCTGCGCCAGCCGGGCCTGGGCGGTGGTCCGCTCGGCGGCCGCCAGCTGCGCGACCGAGCCCACCGCGCCGTCGCCGCCGGAGGCCGCGGGGGAGGCCGGGACAGCCTGGGCGGTCGGGGCAGCGGACCCGCCGCCGGACAACCCGGCCGCCAGCACGGCGCGGTGCTCGGCCACCTCGGCCCGCAGCGCCTTCACCTGCTCGGCCTGGGCCCCGGCCGAGGCGGCCACCGCGTCGTACCCGGCGAGCAGCCGGTCGGTGTCGGCCACCGCCTTGGCCCGCACCGGCCGGTCGGCGTCCTCCCGTTGGCGCTGCTCGGCCGCCGGCCCGTCCTCGTCGGTGCAGCCGCAGACCAGCAGCGAGGCGCCGGTCAGTGCGCCGAGCGCGAGCAGGCTGCGCCGGGTGAGGGACGGCATCGGTGGGGCTCCCGGGTGAAGTCGTGGGAGGGCGTGGGCGGCCCCCCGGTGGCCCGTGCATCATGACAGACGGCCTGCGGCACCGTTGTGACCTTGCTCCCAGCGCGCCCGGCGCACGGGGCCCGCGCGCCGGACGGAGTCGGTGGAACGGCCCGCGACCGGATAGGCTTGCCGCTGCGCTGAGAAGCGAGCCCTACCGACAACAGCAGACGCGGCCGAGGAGTCACCCGGATGAGCACCACCCCCACTGACCGGCTGCGCGCGTTGTTGGAGCCGCTGGCGGCCGAGGCCGGTCTCGACCTCGAGGACGTCACCGTCACCCAGGCGGGCAACCGCCGCCAGGTGCAGATCGACGTGGACGCCGACGGCGGGGTCGACCTGGACGCGATCGCGGACTTCAGCCGGGTGGTCAGCGAGAAGCTGGACGCCGCCGAGGACGTGATGGGCTCCGCCCCGTACGTGCTGGAGGTCGGCTCCCCGGGGGCCGAGCGCCCGCTGCGTGAGCCCCGCCACTGGCACCGGGCCACCGGCCGCCTCGCCAAGATCCACCTGGTGGACGGCGGCGAGATCACCGCCCGGGTGCTGGAGAGCGACGAGGACGGCGCGCTGGTCGAGGTGCAGCCGGTGAAGGGCCGCGGCAAGCCCAAGGAGCGCCGCCTGGAGTTCTCCGAGGTGGCCCGGGCCCGGGTCCAGGTCGAGTTCAACCGCAAGGAAGACGAGGGGCTGCTCGACGAGTCCGCGCCCGTCGAGGACGACACCGACGAAGACGCCGACGACGAGTGAGCACCACCCCGAACATGACCGTGAAGAGAGAAGAGGAGGCGTAGCCGTGGACATCGACATGAGCGCCCTGCGTGGGCTGGTTACCGAGAAGAACATCCCGTTCGACCTGTTGGTCGAGTCGATCGAGTCGGCCCTCCTCATCGCGTACCACCGCACCGAGGGCTCCCGCCGCCGCGCGCGGGTGGAGCTGAACCGCAAGACCGGGCACGTCACCGTCTGGGCCCTGGAGGACGCCTCCGAGCTGGACGAGGGCGTCGAGCCCAAGGAGTTCGACGACACCCCGAGCGGCTTCGGCCGGATCGCCGCCTCCACCGCCAAGCAGGTGATCCTGCAGCGCCTGCGCGACGCCGCCGACGAGAAGACCTTCGGCGAGTACGCGGGCAAGGAGGGCGACATCGTCACCGGTGTCGTCCAGCAGGGCAACGACCCCAAGAACATCCTGGTCGACATCGGCAAGCTGGAGGCCATCCTCCCGCCGCAGGAGCAGGTCCCGGGCGAGGTCTACGCCCACGGCACCCGGCTGAAGTGCTACGTGGTGGCCGTCCGCCGCGGTGTCCGCGGCCCGTCCGTGACGCTGTCCCGGACCCACCCCAGCCTGGTGAAGAAGCTGTTCGCGCTGGAGGTCCCGGAGATCGCCGACGGCACCGTCGAGATCGCCGCGATCGCCCGCGAGGCCGGCCACCGCACCAAGATCGCCGTCTGGTCCCGCCGGGCCGGCCTGAACGCCAAGGGCGCCTGCATCGGCCCGATGGGCACCCGGGTGCGGAACGTGATGGCCGAGCTGCACGGCGAGAAGATCGACATCGTGGACTGGTCCGAGGACCCGGCCGAGATGGTCGCCGCCGCGCTGTCCCCCGCACGGGTGAGCAGCGTGGAGATCGTTGACTACGGTCAGCGCTCCGCACGGGTGATCGTGCCGGACTACCAGCTCTCGCTGGCGATCGGCAAGGAGGGCCAGAACGCCCGCCTGGCCGCCCGTCTGACCGGCTGGCGGATCGACATCCGGCCGGACACCGAGGCCCCCGCAGAGGACGATCGCCGGGAATCCCGGGCCGAGTAGTCACGTTGTAGACGTCCTACCGCGATCGGCGGGGCGGCGTCATGTCCCTCCGGAGGGGTAGACTTGAGCTTGTCTGGCCGGACGCATGTCCGAGCATGCCCGGAACGCACCTGCGTGGGCTGCCGCAAGCGCGCGGCCAAGCACCAGCTGTTGCGTGTCGTGGCGGTCGAGGGCATCTGCGTCCCCGACCTCCGCGGCGCACTGCCCGGCCGGGGCGCACACCTGCACCCCGACCTGGCCTGCCTCGACCTCGCGGTCCGCCGCCGGGCGTTCCCCCGGGCCTTCCGGCTCCAGGGGACGCTCGACACCGCGGCGCTGCGCGAGCACGTCGAGCAGCGGGCGGGTGACATCCCGCCAGGCTGAGAGAACCACCGCAACAAGCACCGGGAGGGCCGGCAGGCCCGCGCCCGGTGCGCACCACGTCAGGTACCTCGCGAGTTGGAAGTAGGTCGAGATTGCGATGAGCACTCGATGAGTACGCGATGAGTACGCCCATGAAGTAGCGATGGTCCGGCGGACGAATACCCCGGACACGTAGACAGGAGCGAAGTGGCTAAGGTCCGGGTATACGAGCTCGCCAAGGAGCTCGGCATGGAGAGCAAGGCCGTCATGGCCAAGCTCACCGAGCTGGGTGAGTTCGTCCGTTCGGCGTCCTCGACGATCGAGGCGCCGGTCGTGCGCAAGTTGACTGACGCTTTGGGAGTGGCTGCCCCCTCGGGCAGCGGTGCTGCCAAGCCTGGCCCGCGGAAGCCCGCGGCGCCCCAGCCCACCGGCGGTGCCGGTGCGGCCGCACCCAAGCCGGGTGCCCCCACCCCCGGACCGCGGCCCGCCGCGACTCCGGGTCCCCGTCCGACCCCGGCCGCCGCGGCTCCCGCCGCCCCGGCCGCCCCCGCCGCGCCGAAGCCGGCCGGCGCCCCGACGCCGGGCCCGCGCCCGGCGGCCCGCCCCGCTGCCCCGGCCGCTCCGGCCGCCCCGGCGGCGGAGTTCTCCTCCCCGGCTCCCGCCGGTGAGGCCCAACCGGCCGCACGTGCCGGTGCACTCCTACGCCAAGGACGGCCCGATGCGCTTCGAGGCCTCCCGGGCCGAGGTTCCCTACGCCCCCAACT
>NZ_JBSGEL010000080.1:0-33785 GCF_053602875.1 Kitasatospora sp. NPDC004289
CCTGATCATGACCACCGCCGACAACCTCCAGACCGTCGTCGACACCGCCACCCGCCGCCGCGCCCGACCACCCCGCCGCCTCCGGTGGTGCCGGCCGCCCCGCCGGCACCCGTCGACGACGACGAGGTGAAGGGCCGCTTCGTGCACGTACCCCCGGCGGACTTCAACCCCTTCGCCCCGCCGAAGCCCAAGGCCGCCGCCCCGGCCGCCGAGGAGAAGGACGACGACGCCAAGGGCCGCTTCGTCCACGTCCCCCCGGCCGACTTCAACCCCTTCGGCGCCCCGGCCCCCGCCGCCCAGGCCGCCCCCGCGGCCCCGGCCCAGCCCGCGCCGCCCGCGAACAACCCCTTCGGCTGACGGGCGGTCAGCCCACGACGCACCCCGACGGCCGTCGGCCACGAGGCAACCGCCCCGTGGCCGACGGCCGTTCGGCGTCCCGGCACCGCAACGCACGGCCGGACCTGACGCAGCACCGGCAGGCGGCGCCCCGCCGGACCTGACGCAGCACTGGCAGGTGCACGACCCTGGTCCAGACCTATTGCCAGCGCCGGGGTCCGTCCCTACGCTCGCATGACACAGGATCTCCGTGGCAACCCGACGGCCCGGCGGCCCGGCAGTACCCGCACCTGGAACCGTCACCTCCCCACAGGTAGGGAGCAGACCGTCCGTGCACCGGGCGGCGCTCCCTGGACAGGAGCTCAGCCATGCGCAGACGTCGGTTCAGCCTGCCCCTGCTCGCGGCAGGGGCGTTGATCGCCCCGCTGCTGGCGGTGGCGCTGCCCAGCACCGCCCAGGCCGCCGCCCCCACCGCGACCTTCGCCAAGGGCAGCGACTGGGGCTCCGGCTACGAGGGCAGCTACACCGTCAAGAACAACGAGACCACCGCCCTGAACAACTGGGTGCTCGAGTTCGACCTGCCCGCCAACAACACCGTCGCCTCGCTCTGGAACGCGACCTACACCACCGCCGCCTCGCACGTCACGGTCAAGCCGCCGAGCTGGCAGACCTCGATCGCGCCCGGCGGCTCGTACAGCCTGGGCTTCAACATCGCCTACTCCGGCGCCTACACCCCGCTGCTCAACTGCAAGTTGAACGGCAAGCCGTGCGACGGCACCGGTTCCGACACCGTGCCGCCGAGCGTGCCGGGCAACCTCCAGGCCTCCCCCGGCAGCGGCTCGATCACCGCCTCCTGGAGCGCCAGCACCGACAACGTCGGGGTCACCGGCTACGACGTCTTCAACGGCTCCACCAAGCTGGCCACCGTCGCCGGGACCAGCTCCACCATCGCGGGCCTGCCGGCCGGGACCTACAACATCACCGTGGTGGCCTTCGACGCCGCCGGGAACCGCTCCGCCCCGGCCGGGCCGGTCCAGGTCGTGGTGCCCCCGCCGCAGCCGGACACCCAGCCGCCGAGCAAGCCCGGCACCCCCTCGGCGATCCCGGACTCCCGTTCGGTGGCGCTGAGTTGGGGCGCCAGCACGGACAACGTCGGCGTGGTCGCCTACGACGTCTACAACGGCCCGGCGCTGGCGGCCACCGTCACCAGCACCAACGCGGTGATCAGCGGGCTCACCCCGGAGACCGACTACGCCTTCACCGTGAAGGCGCGCGACGCGGCGGGCAACTCCTCGGTCGCCTCCGACCAGGTCGCCACCCGGACCACCAAGGAGGTGGTCAACCTCAACGCGCTGAAGATCGGCTACTTCACCCAGTGGTCCATCTACGCCCGCGGCTACAGCGTGAAGCAGCTGGACACCTCCGGCACCGCGGCGAAGCTGACCCACCTCAACTACGCCTTCGCCAACATCCACCCGACCAGCAAGACCTGCTTCATCACCAACAAGGCGGCCGGCAACGACTCGGACCCGAACGCCGGTGACGGTGCCGGTGACGCCTGGGCGGACTTCGGCAAGGGCTGGGACGCGGGCAACTCGGTGGCCGGGACCACCGACACCTGGGACCAGAAGCTGGCCGGCAACTTCAACCAGCTGAAGCAGCTCAAGGCCAAGTACCCCAACCTCAAGATGCAGATCTCCATCGGCGGTTGGTCGTACAGCAAGTGGTTCTCCGACGCCTCGCTCACCGACGCCTCCCGCAAGGCGCTGGTCAGCTCGTGCATCGACATGTACATCAAGGGCAACCTGCCGACCATCGACGGCCGCGGCGGCGCGGGCTCGGCGGCCGGGATCTTCGACGGCATCGACCTCGACTGGGAGTGGCCGAACTCCGAGGGGCACCTCGGCAACATCCTCCGCCCGGCCGACAAGGCCAACTACACCCTGCTGGCCCAGGAGTTCCGCCGCCAGCTGGACGCGCTGACCGCCACCACCGGCAAGAAGTACACCCTCAGCGCCTTCCTCCCGGCCGACCCGGCCAAGGTGGACCTCGGCATCGACGTGCCCGGCCTGTTCGGTGCCTTCGACTTCGCCACCATCCAGGGCTACGACTACCACGGCGCCTGGGAGATGCAGACCAACCAGCAGTCCGGCATCAAGCTGGCGGCCGGTGACCCGAACCCGGTGGCCCGGCAGTTCAGCTCCGAGATCGCCATCGGCGCCTACCTCAGCAGGGGCGCCCCGAAGAGCAAGCTGACCCTCGGCATCCCGTTCTACGGACGCGGCTGGACGGGCGTGCCGCGGGGCACCACCAACGGCCTGTTCCAGAGCGCGACCGGGCCGGCCCCGGGCTCGTACGAGAACGGCTTCGAGGACTACAAGAAGCTCAAGACCATGGCCACCAGCGGTGGTTACACCATCTACCGCGACCCGGTGGCCGGCCACTCCTACATCTACAACGGCACGGTGTTCTACACCTACGACGACCCGACCGAGATCGCCCGCAAGACCGCCTGGATCAAGTCCCAGGGCCTGGCGGGCGCGATGATCTGGTCCTTCGACGGCGACACCACCAACGGTGAGCTGATGACCGCGGTGGACAGCGGTCTGAAGTAGCGTCGGCCGTCCGTCAGTCCGCGCGGCGTGCCAGGTGCACCACATCGGGCACGCCGCGCAGCACCGGGATCTCCTCGGTGCGCACGTCCGCGAAGCCGGCCGTCCGCAGCGCCTCCTCGAAGGCCGCGGACGGCTGTGCGCTCCAGACCGCCAGGATCCCGCCCGGGTTGAGCCGGCGCCGGGCGGCGGCCAGGCCCGCCGGGCCGTAGAGGCCGGAGTTCTCCTCGGTGACGGTCCAGTCCGGGCCGTTGTCGATGTCGAGGCAGAGCGCGTCGAAGGACTCCCCCTCGGCGGCCAGGTAGGCGACCAGGTCGCCGTGGAGCACCGCGACCCGGGGGTCGTCCAGGGCGTGCTCGGAGAACGCGGCGAGCGGGCCGGTGCGGTGCCAGTCGATGATGGCGTCCTCCCGCTCGGCCACCGCGATCCGGCCCCAGCGCGGCTCGGCCGCCGCGTACGCCAGCGAGAAGCCGACGCCGAGGCCGCCGATCAGCACGGCGGGGCTCTCCACCGCGGGCAGCTGGTCGAGCGCGGCCTGGATCAGCAGGCGCTCGGAGCGGCCGTCGGCGGTGTCCATCAGGAAGCAGCCGTTGGCGATGATCTCGTAGTGCGCCCCGCGCCGCCGCAGCGCCACCTCGCCGTACGGGCCCTCGCGGCGGTCGATCGTGACGGGGGCGTCGAATCCGTCCCGGTCCGGGAGCACGGTCATCTCGCTGGGGCCCTTCGGTCGTTCGTCTGCGGCTGTGCGCCCCCGACTCTAGCCGCTCTCGCGGTAGCGTCCGCCGGAGTACCGGAGCAGGGCCTGTTCCGGCGTCAGGAACCGCGCCGGCAGTCCGGCCACCGGGACGAGGGCCCGGGCCCAGAGGCCGTCCTGGCGGAAGTCGCCGGAGGCCCCGTACCGGGTGCCCGGGACCGCCCAGACCGTCAGCCAGGCGGCGCCGTCGGTCAGGTCGGGGCGCGGCGCGATCCGCACCGCCGTCAACTCGGCCCAGTCCAGCAGCACCTCCTGCCCGCCGCGCGGCCGCAGCCCGATTCCCCGGCTGCCGATCCGCAGCCGCTGCGGCCGGCGGGCCCAGCGGCGGTAGCGGCGGGCCCGGGAGAGACCGGCCAGCACCAGGTAGGGGGCGAGGAGGCCGAAGGGGAGCAGCGGGGCCCGGCCGAAGGCGTCGAAGGACCGGACCCCGGCGAGCCCGAGGCCGACCGCCGTGCCGTACAGCAGCCCGGCCACCCACACCGCGCGGGCCACCGCCGCGCGGCGGTGCGAGTCGTCGGTGACGACGTACTCCTGCCACTCCTCGGGGCCGTGGTAGCCGGCCGGGAGACCGGCCGTCGGCTCGGCGCCGATCCCGGCCGGGGCGGTGACGAAGCGCGGGCCGCCCCAGCGCACCAGGGCGGCGCTCAACTCCCCGACACCGGGGGTGAGATCGGTGCAGCCGGCGACCCGGTAGCCGGGGTGGCCGCCGCGCTGCCCGGCCGGCTTCCCGGCGAGCACCACCGGGGGCACCGGCCAGAGCACCAGCCACGGATCGGGGTAGCTGCGGTCGTCGCCCTCGTAGCCCTCCACCGCGTCCGGGTACTCCAGCGCGACGGCGGTGATCTGGCTCCAGCTCAGCTCGTGGTCGTGCAGCGCGATCCCGTGGTCGTCCACCCGGAGCCGGAACGGCCGTGCCGCCTCGACGAGCCGGGACACCCCGAAGACCGCCGTGAGCAGCGCGACCACCGCCAGCGCGTACTGCCCGGCGTCGCCGAGGCCGCTGCGCGCCACCCAGAAGCCGTCCGCCAGCAGCATCGCCACCGCCACCGCCAGCACCTTGGCTGCGCGTCGTCGCAGCCGTCCCGCCCTGTGGAACTCCATCGCTCCCACCCCCGTCCGCTGCGAGGATGCCCGTTCGGGAGCGACAAGTCGACCGCCGGGGCGAAGAGTTACCGATTCAGGACGTCAGCAGGACGCCGCCGTAGGCGACGCCCGCGATCAGCACCCAGGAGGCCAGGCCGAGCAGGGCCACCCGGGCGCCGGTGCGGGTCAGCGAGGAGAGCCGGACGGCGCTGCCGAGGGCGAACAGGGCGGTGGCGAGCAGGAGTTCCTGGGCGTGGGCGGCCAGCGAGAGGGCCGCGGCGGGGACCAGGCCGGTGCTGTTGACGGCCACCATGGCCAGGAAGCCGACCACGAACAGCGGCAGCACCGGCGGCTTGGCCCCGGCCTTCCCGCCGCGCGGTCCGCGGCGGGCCAGCACGATCCCGACCCCGGCCACCAGCGGGGCCAGCATGGCCACCCGCATCAGCTTGACCAGGACGGCCTCCCGCAGCGCCTCGGTCCCGGCGGTCTGCGCGGTGGCCACCACCTGGCCGACGTCGTGCACCCCGGCGCCGACCCAGCGGCCGAACTCCCCCGCGTCCAGCCCGAGCGGGGTGCGCAGCAGCGGCAGCACCGCGATGGCCAGGGTGCCGCAGAGGGTGACCAGGGCGGCGGAGGTGGCCATGTCCTCCTCCTCGCTGCCGGCCGCCTGGCCGACCGCGCCGATCGCCGAGGCCCCGCAGATCGAGTAGCCGGTGGCGATCAGCAGCGGCTGGTCGCCCGGCAGGCCGAGCCTACGGCCCAGCCAGACGGTGCCGAAGAAGGTGGCGGCGACCACGGTGAGCACCATCAGCACGCTGGCCCAGCCGAGGCCGAGCACGTCGCGCAGCCCGAGCTTGAGGCCGAGCAGCACGATCCCGGCGCGCATCAGCCGCTTGGAGGCCAGCCCGAGGCCGGCCTTGGCGGCGCCGCCGACCAGCGGGCGCAGCGCCGGCAGCTGACCGGCCGTCACCCCGAGCACCACGGCGGCGGTGAGCATCGGCACGGCCGGGACGGCCCGGTGCACGGCCCAGGCGGCGGCCACGCCGGTGGCGGCCAGGGCGAGCCCGGGGCCGTGGCGGCGGACCGGGCCGGGGAGGGTGGGGTGCGCGACGGCGCGCAGGGTGATCGCCATCGGGGGATCAGCCCTCGACCGGGTTCGGGTAGACCCGGCGGACGCTGCTGCCGAGCCGGGCCAGGTCGGCGCCGTAGACGTGCAGGGATATCGCGGTCCCGGGGCCGGTGTTGGCCACCCGGTGGATGTCGCCGGGCGGGGTGAAGCCGCAGACCTCGCCCTGACGGTTCACCACGTCCTCGGTGGCGACCAGCCGTCCGGTGCGGCCGTCGGGGACGAGCAGGTAGCGGCGCTCGCTCTCCTCGCCCTGGTGGACGCCGGTGGCGCACCAGGAGACGTGGTCGTGGATCGAGGTGTGCTGGCCGGGCAGCCAGACCAGGGCGGCCACCGAGAGGCTGCCGTCGGACTCGGCGTGCAGCAGGTGCTGGCGGTAGCGCTCGGGGTCGCCCTCCTGCTGGGCGGGGGTGAGCAGGTCCGGGCTGCCGAGGTGCGGGGCCAGGGCGGCGGCGACCAGCCGGACCGTCAGCTCCGGCGGCAGGGCCCGGCCGACCACGCGGCGCAGCTCGTCGACCAGGCCGTGCATCCGCTCGGTACAGGCGTCCAGGGGCGCGGTGGTGGTTGTCATGCCACCGAGCGTGCGACGCGTGCGCGCACGCGTCCAACGAGGATTCGTTGACGTTCCGCCAGCTCGCGCTTATGGATGGCGGACCGTTCGGGTGCGCCGTTCGCCCGTTCGGAGGGCGGCCGTTGGGGCTGGTCAGCAGCCCACGCGGGCGGCGGCGGCCCGGACCAGTTCGTCCAGGACCAGTCCGGTGGCGGGCACCCGGAGGTGGTCGCGGAGCACGTAGGCGGAGACCTGGCGGCGCACGTGCGGCTCGGCGAGGCGGCCGGTGACCTTGGCGTGGCACATGAAGGAGAGCACCAGGGCGGGCATCAGGGCGATGCCGACGCCGGCGGCGACCAGGCTCTGCACGGCGAGGTTGTCGTCGGTGGTGAAGACCACGTCGGGGGCGAAGCCCTGGTCGGAGCAGACCTGGAGCAGGTTGGCCCGGCAGCGCGGGCAGCCGGCGATCCAGCGCTCCTCGGAGAGGTCGCCGATCCGGACGGCCTGACGGCGCGCCAGCGGGTGGCCGAGCGGGAGCAGCACGGTGAGCTGGTCCTCCATCAGCGGTGTGACCACCACCTCGGGCGGGACTTCGGGGTCGGCGCCGGGGTAGCCGAAGGCGAGGGTGATGTCGCACTCCCCGCGCAGCAGCCGCTGGAGGGACTCGGGCGGCTCGGCCTCCAGCAGTTCGACCCGGATGCCGGGGTGCTCGGCCTGGAGGCGGGCCATCGCGGCGGGTATCAGGGTGGCGTTGGCGCTGGGGAAGGCGCAGACCCGGACCCGGCCGGCGCGCAGCCGGGCGAGCGCGCCGAGCTGCTGCTGCGCGGTGCGCAGCCCGGCCAGGATCTCCTCGGCGTGCCGGGCCAGGGTCTCCCCGGCCTCGGTGAGCCGCAGTCCGCGCCCGGCCCGGGTGAACAGCGGGACGCCGACCTCGCGCTCCAGCGCCTTCATCTGCTGGGTGATCGCGGGCTGGGTGTAGCCGAGCTCGCGGGCCGCGGCCGAGTAGGAGCCGGTGCGGACCACCTCGTGGAAGGTGCGCAGGTGCCGGGAGTCGAACATCCCCGAATCATAAGCAGATTTTGGGGTAGCTGCCGATACCCCGTCAGATCCTTTGGTATCCACTCCTGTCCCACCCGCTTCGCTTTTTTACAAGGAATGCGAACCACCCCCGGGAGAGTCTGTGGGCGGGAGCCGGAGCGGCTCCCGCACCCATCGAGAACGGATCACCATGCGTCTGAGGAACCTCGCCGTGGCCGGACTGCTCGCCGTGGCCGCCGTCGGCACCGGTGTCGGCACGGCCGTCGCGTCCGCGCCCTGCACGCCGAACAACGCCTGTCTCTACAGCGACGCCAACTACCAGGGCGGGAAGTTCGACAACTTCAACCGGCAGCCGAACTGGGGTCAGGTCACCTACAACAACGGGATCCAGCTCTACCGGGGCGACTACGTGGCCACCAACGTCAGCAGCCTGGACAACTGGGACCTCGCCCAGAACATCCGGGTCTTCTACAACTCCCAGTACCGGGGTGCCTGCTTCACCGTCGCGGCCGGCGGCGAGGTGTCGAACTTCGCCTACGTCACGCTCTCCGACGGCACCAACGCCAACGACCGGATGAACTCGCACATCTTCGGCGGGACCTGCGGAAACGTCTACAACTTCTGACCAGCGCGTTCCGGAGCGGGGCACGGGCAAGGTGCCCCGCTCCGGAACGGCCCCACGGGACAAGGACGGACATGCGCGCGACCGCCCCGCTCACCCTGCTGCTCGCGGCCCTGGCCGCCCTGGCCGCCTGCTCTCCCGCGCCGGGGGCCGGGCCCGGCTCCCGGCCGCCGGATCCGGTCCGGGAGGTCCGGACCGGAGCCGACATCGTGCTGCCCTTCGACGCCTACCTGATGACGGCGGACCAGGAGCGCACGGTGGCCCGGGCCGAGCAGCTGCTGGCCGGCGACTGCCTGCGGCGCTTCGGCCTCGACTGGCGGCCGGCCGCCCCGCCACCGGACGCCGCGGGGCCGGTCAACGCCCAGCGGTACGGGCTGATCGACCCGGCCGAGGCCGAGCGGCTGGGCTACCACCCGCTCCCCCGGCCGGCCGCCGAGGCCGCGCCCGAACCCACCCCCGAGGTCGTGACGGCCTACGGCGGCAAGGGGGCCGCCGAGCTGAACGGGGTCCCGGTGCCCGAGGGCGGCTGCCTCGGCGAGGCCCGGCGCACCCTCGGGGTGGGGAGGTTCAGCCAGGGCAGCATCGAGCTCAACCGGATACCGACCGACAGTTTCACCCGGGCCGGGAAGGACCCGCGCACGGTGGCCGCGACCGCGGAGTGGAGCGCCTGCATGCAGCGGGCCGGCTACTCCTACCCCGACATCTGGCGGGCCAACGACGACCCCCGGTGGAACGCGGCGCAGCCCACCGAGCTGGAGCGCGCCACCGCCCGGGCCGATGTCGCCTGCAAGGCCGCCACCCGGCTGCCGACCGTGCTGCTGACGGTGGAGAGCGACCTCCAGCGGGCCGCCATCGAGGCCCACCGCCCGGCGCTGGACCGGGCCAGGGAGCACCAGGGCGCCGTCCTGGCCAAGGCCGCCGAGGTCCTCGGCGCGCCCGCCCGGCAGCCGTCCCCCTGACGGGGCGTCACCGCGCCTCGGACAGCCGTCCCCCTTGACGGGGCGTCACCGCGCCTCCGGCGGCAGCCCCATCGCCACGCCCGCCTTGGCCATCGGGGCCCCGCCCTTGATCCGCGGGCTGCGCCGGCCGCGCTGCTCGACCCAGCGGGCGAGCCAGGAGAGCAGCAGGCACATGCCGATGTAGACCGGGGCGATCACCAGCACCACCGGGATGAAGGGCAGGTCGTAGTCGAGGTTGGTGGCGATCAGCTTGCCCGCGTGCAGGAACTCCTCGTAGGTGATCAGGAAGCCCAGCGAGGTGTCCTTGAGCGCCACCACCAGCTGGCTGATGATGCTCGGCAGCATCGCCCGGTTGGCCTGCGGCACCAGCACGTACGCCATCACCTGGGTCTTGCGCATGCCGAGCGCGTAGGCCGCCTCGCGCTGCCCCCTGGGCACCGCGAGCACCCCGGCCCGGAAGACCTCGGCCAGCACCGAGCCGTTGTAGAGGGTCAGCCCGGCCACCAGCGCCCAGAGCGGCTGCACCTGCATGGCGACGAAGATGAAGAAGATCATCACCAGCAGCGGCATGGCCCGGAAGAACTCCACCACCACCGTGCACGCCCAGCGCACCGGCCGGTGGTCGGAGAGCCGCCCGGCGGCGAACAGCGCGCCGAACGGGAGGGCGAACAGGGCGGTCAGCGCGAAGGCCTTGAGGGTGTTGCCCAGGCCGCGCAGCAGCAGCTCCTGGACGCCCTCGTACTCGAAGGGCATCCACTTCTGGTACGTGAACTGCTCGGTGTCGAAGAGCTTCCACACCACCCAGCCGAGCGCCGCCGCCAGCAGTACGGTGGTCAGCACCCCGTAGAGCCGGTGCCGGGCGGCCGCCTTCGGCCCGGGGACGTCGTACAGCGCCGAGGCCGGCGTACCCGCCGCGCTCACCGGGACACCGCCAGCCGACGTTCCATCAGGTTGAAGACCGCGCTGATCGCCAGGGTGATCACCAGGTATCCGACGGCGATCCAGACGAAGGTCCAGATGATGCTGTACCCCAGCTCGTTGACGGTCCGGTAGGTGCCGAGCAGCTCCACCACCGAGAACGAGCCGGCGATCGCGGTGTTCTTCGCCAGCGCGATCATCACGCTGCCGACCGGCGCCACCACCGAGCGGAAGGCCTGCGGCAGCACCACCAGGCCCAGGGTCTGACCGAAGGTCATGCCCAGGCTGCGGGCCGCCTCGCCCTGCCCGGTGGGCACCGTGTTGATGCCCGAGCGCAGCGCCTCGCAGACGAAGGCCGAGGTGTAGCAGCCGAGCGCGATCACCGCGAAGGTGAAGAACGGCAGCGAGATCCCGAACCGCGGCAGCCCCAGCAGCACCGCGAAGAACAGCAGGGTCAGCGGCGTGTTGCGCAGCACCGTCACCCAGGCCGTCCCCAGCGTGCGCAGCGGCTTCACCGGCGAGACCCGGCAGGCCGCCATCAGCACCCCGAGCACCAGGGCCAGCACCGCGCTGACCGCCGTCAGCTCCAGCGTGCCGAGGAAACCCTCCCAGTACGTGGACCAGTTGTCCGTCAGGACCTTCAACCCGGGCGCCTCTCGGTAGCGTCAGTAGCGGTCGATCGGCGGGGGCGCCGGCGCCGGCACCCCGGAGAGGCCGAGGGTGGCGTCGTACGCCTTCTTCCAGTCGCCGTTCTGCTCGTGGTGCTGGAGCGCGTCGTTGATCACGCCCCTGAGCACGGTGTCGTTCCTGGGCGTGCCGATGCCGTACGGCTCCTTGGAGAACGGCTGCCCGACCAGCTTCAACTCGTCCGGGACCTTGGCCGCGTAGCCCATCAGGATGGTGTCGTCGGTGGTCACCACGTCCACCTGGGCCGTGATCAGGTTGTCCACGCAGGCCGAGTAGGTGTCGTAGCCGACCAGCGTGGCCTGCGGGTAGTCCTTCTGGATCCGCTGGTACGGGGTGGACCCGGCGGCGGAGCAGACCTTCTTGCCGCCCAGGTCCTGCGGCCCGTCGATGTCCTTCTCCTGCTGACGCACCAACAGGCCCTGGCCCGCGATGTAGTACGGCCCGGCGAAGCCGACCAGCTTCTTGCGGTTGTCGTTGATGGTGTAGGTGCCGACGTAGTAGTCCACCTGGCCGTTCTGCAGCGCCGTCTCGCGGTTGGCCGAGGCGATGGTGCGGAACTGGATCTGCTCCGGGGCGAAGCCCAGGTCGGCGGCGACCATCTTGGCGATCTCGATGTCGAAGCCGGAGTACTGGCCGGTGGCCGGGTTCTTCTGACCCAGGTACGGCTGGTCCTCCTTGGCGCCGACCACCAGCCGGCCGCGGCCGCGGGCGGCGTCCAGGGTGGGCGAGCCGCTCACCGCGCCCGCGCCGTTCACCTGGTAGCTCGGCAGCGCGCTGGGCTGCGGGCCCTTGGGCGGCGGGGTGCCGGGCTTGCCGCAGGCGGCGGCCGCGAGGAGCAGCACCGCAACGACCGCGATCCGTCGCATCGCTGACCGCCCCTCAGTGCTTCAGGATCTTGGAGAGGAAGTCCTTGGCCCGGTCCGTCCGCGGGCTGGCGAAGAACTCCTCCGGCGCGCGGTCCTCCAGGATCCGCCCGTCCGCCATGAACACCACGCGGTGGGCCGCACTGCGGGCGAAGCCCATCTCGTGCGTCACCACCACCATCGTCATGCCCTCGTCGGCGAGGCCCTTCATCACGTCCAGCACCTCGTTGATCATCTCCGGGTCGAGGGCGGAGGTCGGCTCGTCGAACAGCAGCGCCTTCGGGTCCATCGCCAACGCCCGTGCGATCGCCACCCGTTGCTGCTGCCCGCCGGAGAGCTGGGCCGGGTACTTGTCCGCGTGCGCGGCCAGCCCGACCCGGTCCAGCAGGGCGCGGGCCTTGGCCTCGGCCTCCGGCCTGGCGCGCTTCCTGACCTTCACCTGGGCCAGCACCACGTTCTGCAGCACCGTCTTGTGGGCGAACAGGTTGAAGGACTGGAAGACCATCCCCACCTCGGCGCGCAGCTTCGCCAGGCCCTTGCCCTCCGCGGGCAGCGGCACCCCGTCGATGGTGATCGTCCCCGACTCGATCTGCTCCAGCCGGTTGACCGCCCGGCAGAGCGTCGACTTGCCCGACCCGGACGGCCCGATCACCACCACGACCTCGCCCCGGCCGACCGTCAGGTCGATCTCCTGGAGCACGTGCAGCGCCCCGAAGTGCTTGTTCACCCCCCGGAGTTCGATCAGCGGGGTGAACGCGGCCACCCCGCTCACTTCGAGCGCCGCCCCTTGAGCAGCCACCCCAGCGCCCCGCCCGCGAGCAGGGTCGCCAGCAGCGCGATCCACAGCGGACAGGACACCGTGAACACCCAGAACTGGATCTTCACCTTGTCCAGGTTGGCCAGCAGGAACCACACCGCCAGCACCACGATCGCCCCGATCGCGATCACCCGCGTGGGGATCCCCGCGATCTCGCTCCGCTTCCCCGACCCATCACCCGTTGTCTTGGTCACCCGCCGAGCATGCGCCCACCCCCACCGGGGCCCGCCGCACCACTCCGACCATCGCACCGACACCATCCGTACGGCCCAGTCAGCCCAGCACGTCCCCCAGGTACGAGGCCACCACCACCGCCAGCGTCACCGTGCCCGCGAACGCCACCGCCCCGGCCCGCACCGCCGCCGGACGCCCGGCCCCCTCCCAACGGGCCAGCCCGGCGGCCGCGGCGGCGACCAGCAGGGCGGCGAGCGCCACCACGGAGGCGGCGAGCAGGACGAGGGCGGTACGGGACACCGGAGCTCCAGGGTGTGCGGGGACGAGGACCCCACCGTGCGGTGCGGCGTGCGCGTTGCGTAAGCCGCAACACGTTGCCGGTCGTCCCGGCAACCGTCATCGCCGTTTCCCCACCCATGTGTTGACGATCCGTCCGCAACACCGGCCACGGCGCGACGGAGCCGGGAGGATCGAGCCATCCACGGCGAGAGCGAGGACGGTGCGGTGTCCCAGCAAGACCATTCCGACCGGTCGGCCTTCGCGGCCCGGCTGCGCCCCCTGTACGAGCAGTTGGGCAGCACCTACCGCGAGTACGGTGAGCGGCACAACCTGGACCACTCGGCGGTGTACCGCTACGTGGCCGGCCAGCGCCTGCCGCAACCGGCCTTCGTCACCGGCCTCTGCGAGGAGCTGGACGCGGCCGGACGGCCGGTCGGCCCGGAGGTGCGCACCGAACTGCTCGCCCTGCTGGAGCGGGCGTCGGCCGGCCGGAGCGACTCGCAGCACCTGCGGCTCGCACTCGAACGCACGCGGGCGGAGCTGTCCAGCAGCCACCAGGAGCAGGAGGTCCTGGCCGGCAGGCTGGCCGAGCGGGAGAGGGCGCTGGCGCTCTCCGACGACCGGCTCCGCGCCCTGCGGCAGTCACTCACCACCGACGACTCCGAACACCTGCGGCTGCGCCACGAGCGCGACACGCTCCACCGGGAGGTCCTGCACCTCCGCGAGGAGCTGCTCAGGGAGCGGGCCCGGACCCTGGCGGCGGAGGAACGGGTCCGCCAGCTGCTCTGGGAGCAGCGGCTCGCCCTCGACCTGGTGTCCCCGGTCGCCCGGGCCGACGAGCTGATGAACGACCTGCGCTGCGCCTCGGCCGAGCAGCTGTTCCACCTCGCCGTCCACCCGGACGCCCGGTACCGGGACGTGATCGTCGAGCTGGTCCGTGCCACGGCCCGGCACCGTCCGGCGGGCGAGGCCGTCTCGCTCCTGACGGCCCTGCACGGGGCGGCGCCCTCGTCACCCGCCCTGGCCGCCTTCCCCGAGGCGGTGCGGGGCCGCGACGTCGTCGAGGCGGCCGACCTGGTGGGTGCGTTCGCCGGCCTCGGCCTGACCGACCAGGTCGCGGCCGCCGCCGCGGTCTTCGTCCGGGAGAACGACCACCAGGCCGTCGGGAACCTGGTGCTCCACCTCCACCGGCGCAGGCTCCCGCACGCCCCGGCCGACGCGGTGGCGACCGCCGCCGCCGAGCACCAGCCGCCCGAGCAGCTCGTCCCGACCCTGCTGCGCCTGGAGACGGCCTTCCACCTCACCTCGACGGTCCGGCACGCCGTCGAGCACGCCGCGCGGGTCAGGCGGACCGGCGACCTGCTGGTGCTCGCCGCCCTGCTGACCGAGGCGCAACGGCACTCCCTGGCCGAGCTGCTGACCGACCGGGTGCTCGCCACCCGCGAGCCCTCGGTCCGGGCCGCCTACCTCTTCGGGCTGCCCGGACGAGGGCTGGCGGCCCTCGCCGGGCGGCCGTCCGCCGTCGGGGCGTCAGCCCTCGTCGCGCCAGGAGCGCCAGAGGGCCGCGTACGGGCCGTCGGCGGTGACCAGGTCTTCGTGGGGGCCGTACTCGCTGATCCGGCCGCGTTCGACGACGGCGATGACGTCGGCGTCGTGGGCGGTGTGGAGGCGGTGGGCGATGGCGATGACGGTGCGGCCGGCCAGGACGCGGGAGAGCGAGCGCTCCAGGTGCCGGGCGGCGCGCGGGTCGAGGAGGGAGGTGGCCTCGTCGAGGACCAGGGTGTGGGGGTCGGCGAGGACCAGGCGGGCGAGGGCCAGCTGCTGGGCCTGAGGGGGCGTCAGGGCGAGTCCGCCGGAGCCGACCTCGGTGTCCAGGCCCTCGGGGAGGGCGTCGGCCCACTCGTCGGCGTCGACCGCGGCCAGCGCGCCGCGCAGCTCGGCGTCGGAGGCCTCCGGCCGGGCGAGGCGCAGGTTGTCCCGCAGGGTGCCGACGAAGACGTGGTGCTCCTGGTTGACCAGGGCCACCTCGGCGCGGACCCGCTCGGCCGGCATCCGGGAGAGCGCGGCGCCGCCGAGGGTGACGCTGCCGCGGCCGGGGGCGTAGATCCCGGCGAGCAGCCGGCCGAGGGTGGACTTGCCGGCCCCGGACGGGCCGACCAGGGCGACCCGGCTGCCGGGGGCGACGTCCAGGCTGATGCCGTGCAGCACGTCGGCGCCCTCGCGGTAGCCGAACCGCACGTCGTCGGCGGCCACCCGGCGGCCCGCCGGGCGGACGGAGGCGTCGGTCTCCGGGTCGGCCACCTCGCGGACGCCGACCAGCCGGGCCAGCGAGGCCTGGCCGACCTGGAGCTCGTCGTACCAGCGCAGGATGAGGTCCACCGGGTGGGTGAGCGCCTGGGCGTAGAGCACCCCGGCGGTCAGCTGGCCCACCGTCAGCCACCCGCGCAGCGCGAACCAGCCGCCGAGCACCAGGGTGCCGATGATGACGATCGCGTAGGAGGCCGAGACGGTCGGGAACCAGACCGAGCGCAGCCAGAGGGTGTACCGCTCCCAGGCCTGCCACTCGTGGATCTTGCGGTCCGTCAGCTCCACCCGCCGGCCGCCGAGCCGCAGCGACTCGACGGTGCGGCCGGCGTCCACCGTCTCGGCGAGCACGGTGTTGACGGCCGCGTAGCCGGCGGACTCGGAGCGGTAGGACTGCGGGGCGCGCCGGAAGTACCAGCGGGAGGTGGAGAGCAGCAGCGGCAGCGCGAGCGCCACCGAGACCGCCAGCAGCGGGGAGGTGAGCACCAGGGCGCCGAGCACCAGCACCACCGAGACCACGGCGACGGCCAGTTCGGGCACCGCCTCGCGGACGGACTTGGCGAGCCGGTCCACGTCGGTGGTGCCGCGGGAGACCAGGTCGCCCGTCCCGGCCCGCTCCAGCACGCCCGGCGGCAGGGCGACCGAGCGCACCAGGAAGTCCTCGCGCAGGTCGGCCAGCACCTCCTCGCCGAGCACCCCGCCGCGCAGCCGGGACCAGCCGATGAAGGCGGCCTGCACCACCAGCGCGGCCAGGTACCAGCCGACGGCGGCGAGCACCTTGCCCTCCGCGGTGCCGGCGCTCAGGTCCTCGACCAGCGAGCCGAGCACCCAGGGCCCGACCAGACCGGCCAGGGTGGCCACGGTGTGCAGGCCCACCACCGCGCCGAAGCCGCCCCGGTGACGGCGCGCCAGGTGGCGGACGTAGCCGCGGACGGTGGCGGGGGTGGCGACGGGCAGGACGGTGGCGGGGCCCTGCTCCTGGACCAGGGGCGGCTTCACACGGTCTCCTCGACGACGGCGGGAACGGGGACGGTGGCCTCGTCGTCCTCGCGGGTGACCACGGCGCGGTAGGCCGGGGTGGTGCGCAGCAGTTCGCGGTGGCGCCCGGTGGCGGCCACCTTGCCGTCCTCGACCAGCACGACGGTGTCGGCCTGGTCGAGCAGCAGCGGGCTGGTGGCCAGCACCACGGTGGTGCGGCCCTCGCGGACGGCGCGCAGGCCGGCCGCGATCCTGGTCTCGGTGTGGGCGTCGACGGCGCTGGTGGGCTCGTCCAGGACGAGCACCGGCGGGTCGACCACCAGGGCCCGGGCCAGTGCCAGGCGCTGGCGCTGGCCGCCCGAGAGCGAGCGCCCGCGTTCGGTGATCACGGCCTTGAGGGCGTCCCCGCCGGCCTCGGGCGAGCCGTCGACCAGGGCGTCCAGGACGTCCTCGGCCTGGGCGGCGCGCACCGCCTCCTCGGCGCCGACCCGCCCGGAGGCGGGGACGGCGAGCAGCTCGGCCAGGGTGCCGGAGAGCAGCACCGGCTCCTTGTCGTGGACCAGCACCGCGGCCCGGGCCTCGTCCAGCGGTACGGCGTCCAGCTCGACGCCGCCCAGCCGGACGGAGGGCGCCGCGCTCTCGTCCTCGGCCAGCGGCACGTGGCCGCCGAGCCGGGCGGCCAGCGATCCGGCGGTCTCCTGGTCGCCGCAGACCACCGCGGTGAGCCGGCCGGCCCGGACGGTGAGGCCGGTGACCGGGTCGTACAGGTCGGCCACGCCGGGGGCGGCGGGCAGCTCGGCGGTGAGCGGGCGGCTGCCGTCGGTGCGGTGCAGCGCGAGCACCCGGGTGGCCCGGGCGGCGGAGACCCGGGCCACGCTCCAGGCGTGGGCGGCCTCGCCGAGGATGCGCAGCGGGGCGGCCAGGAAGGCGGTGGCGCCGTAGACGGCGACCAGCTCGCCGACGGTGATCCGGCCCTCGGCGGCCAGCTCGACCCCGTACCAGGTGACCCCGACCACGAACAGGCCGGGCAGCAGGACCTGCTGGGCCTGCATCAGGGACCAGACCTTGGCCGCCCGCACGGCGGCGCCGCGCACCTTCTGGGAGGCCTCGCGGTACCGGGAGAGGAAGAGCTCCTCGCCGCCGATGCCGCGCAGCACCCGCAGGCCGGCGACGGTGTCGGCGGCCAGCTCGGTGGCCCTGCCGCCGAGCCGGCGCTGCTCGTCGTAGCGGCGCTCGAAGGGGCCGAGCAGCGGCAGCACGGAGAGCGCGAGCACCGGGACGCCGAGCAGCACGGCGGTGCCGAGCAGCGGCTGCTGCACCAGCACCACCAGGCTGACGGCCAGCCAGACCAGGACGGCGGCCCGGACCCTGGCGACCAGCTCCACGTACCAGCCGATCTTCTCCACGTCGCCGCTGCTGACGGCGACGATCTCGCCGGTGGCGATCCGGCGGGAGAGCCCGGCGCCGAGCGCGCTGGCCTGACGGGCCACCAGTTGGCGGACCTGGGCGGCGGCGGTGATCCAGTTCCACACCGCCTGACGGTGCAGCAGGACGCTGCCGACGGCCTGGAGGGTGGTGAGCAGCACGGCGAGCGCCCCCGCCCGCCAGAGTGCGCCGCTGTCGCCGTCGACCACCGCCTGGATGCCGAGGCCGAGCGCGGCCGGGAGGGCCGCCATCGCGGCCATCTCGACGGTGCCCCAGAGGGTGGCGAGCCAGCTGCCCCGGCGCTGGCTGCGTTGGAGCCAGCGCAGGAACGCCAGCGGGGAGTTCAGGTCGGGACGGCCCGGATCGGCCATCGGGAGAGTGGTGAGCGGCATGACGCTCCGATGCGGTGGTACGGGCGGGGGAGGACGGCCGGGCCCGGGTCACCGGGGGCGGCGGAGGGGGAGGCGGGCCTCCGGCGGGAGGGAGGCGGCCTGCGGCAGGGGGAGGTGATGCTCCGTCACGAGGTCATGGCCATCGAGCGTGCCGGGGGCCGGGCGCGCGCCGCAACCGCTTTTCCGCCCGCCCGACCGGTCCGGCCACGTCAGGACGCCCCACGACGGTCGCCGGCCGGGGCGGGGGTGGCGGGTGTGCTCCGTGCGCAGGAATTTTCGGACGAATTCGGCCGAGACGGGAACAAGTGGCCTGGACCACCAGTTGGGTGCTTGACGGCAAAGACCGTACGACCTGGAGGGCACCCCTTCCCGTGAGCACCATCCCGAGCATCACCCTCAACAACGGCCGCTCGATCCCGCAGCTCGGCTTCGGCGTCTGGCAGGTCGAGGACGACCAGGCCACCGCCGCCGTCGCCACCGCGATCGAGGCGGGCTACCGCTCCGTCGACACCGCGGCGATCTACGAGAACGAGGCGGGCACCGGCAAGGCCCTCGCCGCCTCGGGCGTGGCGCGCGAGGAGCTGTACGTCACCACCAAGCTGTGGAACTCGGGCAAGCTCGACTGGTCCGGCGAGCAGGGCCGGGCCCGGGTGGAGCGCGCCTTCGAGGAGTCCCTCACCAAGCTCGGCCTCGACCACGTGGACCTCTACCTGATCCACTGGCCGCGCCCGATGCACGGGGACAGCTTCCTCAACATCTGGACGGTCTTCGAGAAGCTGGCCGCCGACGGCCGCGCCCTCTCGGTCGGCGTCTCCAACTTCGGCCCCGAGCAGCTGGACAAGCTGCGCGAGCGCAGCGAGCTGGTGCCGGTGCTCAACCAGGTGGAGCTGCACCCGCACTTCCCGCAGCACGAGCTGCGCGCCTACCACGCCGAGCACGGCATCGCGACGGAGGCCTGGAGCCCGCTGGGCCAGGGCAAGGACCTGCTCTCCGAGCCGGCCCTGGTGAAGGTGGCCGAGAAGCACGGCCGCACCGTCGCCCAGGTGGTGCTCCGCTGGCACCTGCAGAGCGGGATCATCGCGATCCCGAAGTCGGTCACCCCCTCGCGCATCCGGGAGAACCTCGACGTGGCCGGCTTCGAGCTGGACGCCGAGGACCTCGCCGCCGTCGCCTCCGTGGAGACCGGCACCCGCCTCGGCCCGGACCCGCAGCAGTTCGACTGGAACTGACGGCCCACCGCGGCACCGGCCCGGCGACGGACCGAAACCGGCCGGCCACCACCCTCTGCGGAAAGGGTGGTGGCCGGCCGGTCAGGCGCTCCGGAAAAATCTGGGCAAAATCGTTCCTGCCAGGTCCTTGGAGCCTGATGAATCGTTACAGCCGGGCCGCCTTGGCCAGCAGCACCATGGCGGGCGCGTGCTCGTGCGGTTCCAGCGGGGCGAGCAGCAGTTCCTGCACCGCGCGCACCCCCGCCGAGGAGCGGTGGAGCAGCTCCTGACCGGCCGGGGAGAGCGAGAGCAGGTTGCGGCGCCCGTCCAGCGGGTCGCGGCGGCGGAGCACCAGACCGCGCCGGACCAGTCGGCTGACCATCTCGGCCATGGTCGCCTTGTCCAACGAGGCCAGCTCGCCGACGGTGCGCTGGTCGGCGCCCGGCTCGGTCTCCAGCGCGTCCAGCACCGCGTACTGGGGCGCCGTCAGGTCGGAGCCGACCTGGTCGGACCAGAGCTTGGTGTGCACCTGCTGCGCCACCCGGATGAGGTAGCCGACGGCACGCTGCGCGTCCAGCAGGGGCCTGGCGTCGGTCATCGCCGCCACCGCGGCGGGCTCCAGACGGGCGATGCGGGCCATCACCCGGACCAGTTCGAGCTGCTCCTCAGGGGTGAGCGGCTCGAACAGGGTCCGCTGGACCCGGACCACGCCGCCGGTGGCCTCACGGACCACCTGGGCGCCGTTCTGCGAGAGCGCCAGCAGCTTGCGCCGGCCGTCCGCAGGATCGCGGCGGCGCAGGACCAGGCCGCGCCGGACCAGCCGGGCGACCATCTCGGCCATCGTGGCCTTGTCGAGCGAGGCCCGCTCGCCGACGGTGCGCTGGTCCGCTCCCGGTTCGAGCGCCAGCACGAGCAGCACGGCGAACTGAGGCGCCGTCAACTCGTTGCCGACATGCTCGGACCAGAGGCGGGTGTGCACCTGCTGGGCCACGCGGATGAGGTGACCGGGCGACTGCTGAAGTCGGCCGGGCACGCGGGTTGTCGGGATCTCCCCCAGCACCATGAAATCCGTCCCGATGTCACACCCGGTGTGTGTGGGACACCCGGGCGGGCAGTAACGGCGAGTGAGCGACCCGCTGTGAGGGTGAGCGCGCCAGCCGTGCAGCCGGTGGCTGCTGGCGCACACTATACAAACGGTCGGCCAGAACTGGCAGGCGGGGGCCAAGAGTAGATGTTTGTTCGGCGGAGTTGGCATATTTCCGCCAGGTGTCGCGTCCACGTCGACCCGGCCTCCACGGCTCCGAACATGAGCCATCCTCACCCTGCGTCACCTGCGGCTCTGCCCCCTGGTCAGCATTCCTACCGGTCGGTAATCTAGCGCCCGCGGCGCCCGTCCGAACGTTCGGCGGCACCGATGGCGTTCTCCCGTCACCCCCGAGAGAGAGACGAGTACGAACATGACCGAGCAGAGCACCCCCCGCGTCGCGGTGGTCACCGGAGCCGCGCGCGGGATCGGCGCGGCCACGGCCGAGCGGCTGGCCGCCGACGGCTACGCGGTCGCGGTGGTGGACCTGACCGAGGAGGCCGGGAAGGAGACCGCCGAGCGGATCACCGCGGCCGGCGGCCGGGCCCTGGCGGTCGGCGCGGACGTCTCGGACGCGGCCCAGGTGGCCGCCGCCGTGGAGCGGATCGCCACCGAGCTCGGCGCCCCGGTGGTGCTGGTCAACAACGCCGGCGTGCTGCGCGACAACCTGCTCTTCAAGATGTCCGAGTCGGACTGGGACACCGTGATGGACGTGCACCTCAAGGGCGCCTTCCTGATGTCCCGGGCCTGCCAGAAGCACATGGTGGACGCCGGCTTCGGCCGGATCGTCAACCTCTCCTCCTCCTCCGCCCAGGGCAATCGCGGCCAGGCCAACTACTCCGCCGCCAAGGCCGGCATGCAGGGCTTCACCAAGACCCTGGCGATCGAGCTCGGCAAGTTCGGCATCACCGCCAACGCGGTCGCCCCCGGCTTCATCGCCACCGAGATGACCGCCGCCACCGCGGCCCGGGTCGGCATGGAGTTCGAGGCCTTCAAGGCGGCCGCCGCCACCCAGATCCCGGTCGCCCGGGTCGGCCTGCCGGAGGACGTGGCCAACACCATCTCCTTCCTCGCGGCCGAGGCGGCCGGCTTCGTCTCGGGCCAGGTCATCTACGTGGCGGGCGGCCCGCTGGACTGACGGAGCGTCCGCTCGCGGGGCCGCGGCGGCGGGGGCAGACTCGGGGCACGGGTGCCGGTGCGCACCCCCCGAGGACCCTGGAGGCAGCACGATGATGAACCCCGCGGACGACGCCGACTCCATGCCCACGCCCGACCGGCTGCTGCACACCGGCGCCGAGCACCCGGTCGACCCCGAGGACCTGGTGATGGCCTCGGGCCGGACCCCCACCCCCGCGCTGATCGAGCGCGCCCGGCGCCAGCTGGAGCTGGAGGGGGCGGCCGCGGTAGAGCGGCTCACCCCCTGACCACTCCTTACATACTGCAGCCCGCGCCGCAGCGTCGGACGAAGCCCCCGGGCCCCGCACACCGTGCGGGGCCCGGGGGCTTCCGGCGGACCGGCCGCGCCGGGAAATCGAGACCGAATCGAGTGACCACGGGCCCTGGGCGGCTGCTAAGTTCCTCTGCAACTGGTGTCTGAACAAGTCGGCCGACACCTGCGGGACGGCCCGCGTTCGGGCCCGGTACGACGGCCGTTTCCGCGGGACCCCCACCCTGCGGAAGCGGCCGTCCCGGCTCCGGGCTGACGTAATGTCCGTTTCTGTCCGGGTAGTGTCTGGCTTGTGCCGACCGCTTCCCGACGATCCGTCAGCCCGCCGTTCCCGATGAGCCGGGGCCACCGGGCGCTCACCGTGCTGGTCGGGCTGGCCTACCTGCTGATCGTGCTGGCGGTGGTGTTCGACACCTCACTGGTGCACCTGGACTGGTGGCTCAAGCAGCTGCGCCCGTACAAGCGCTGGCCGCAGGTGCTGGACTTCCTCGACCTCTGGGTGGTGGTCGGCCAGCGCGGGCCCTCCGCCATCGCCGCCTGCCTCTGGCTGGGCTGGCGGAGCGTCAGGCAGCGCACGGTGCGGCCCCTGCTGGTGATGGTCGGGGCCCTGCTGCTGCTCAACGTCACGGTGGGCAGCGTGAAGATCCTCACCGGCCGCCTCGGCCCGCACTACGCGCACTACCTCGACGACCCCGAGCTCTTCCTCGGCGGCACCATCTTCCCCTCCGGGCACACCGCCAACTCGGTGGTCACCTGGGGCGTGCTGGCCTACCTGGCGGTGCGCTGGCGGCGGACCGGCACGGCACTGGTCGCACTGGTCGCCGCATCGGTCGGCCTCACCACCGTCTACCTGGGCACCCACTGGTTCTCGGACGTGCTCGCCGGGTGGGCCGCGGGAGCCCTGGTGCTGCTCGCCCTGCCGGCCGGCGAGCCGCTGGTCACCGCCGTCGACCGCAGGATCACCGGCCTCTGGCGGGCCGCCCCCGTCCGCGCCGCCCCGGGCACGCTCAGCCCTGCCAGCAGCGCTCCACCAGGCCGTCCCGCACCTGGAGGTTGAGCCGGTCCTCCCGGTACTCCAGCGTGATCAGCGCCCCCGGCTCCAGCACCCGCACCGCCGACCAGCCGCGCTCGGCGGCCAGGAGCCGCGCCCGCTCCGCGGTCAGCCCCAGGTACTCGTCCTCGTCCATCGCCGTTACCCCTCTCCCCTCGTGGGTACATGCCGATCGTAGGCCCAGGAGGTGGTGCGGCGATGCGACCGACCAGGACTCCCCACGACTGGCGCAGCGGCACCGAGCCGATGACGGCCCGCAGCGACCTCAGGCTCCGCTTCCTGCTCTCCGTCCTCTTCACCCCCCTCTTCGCCCTGATGACGGCCGGCTTCGCGGTCTGGGCGGCGGTGAACGGCCCCGCCGACGTGCCCAGCGACACCAGCCTGCGCACCTTCGCGATCGTCTGCGGGGTGCTCACCCTGCTGGCGGCGGTGGACCTGGCGGTCGTGGTCCGGCGGCGCCGGACGGAGCGGTAGACCTCCGGTGCGCGTCCAGAACCTGTCTGACAGGCTCTAGTACACGTCCCGGGCGTAGCGGCGGTCGGCGGCCAGCTGCTTGAGGTGGACCTCGGCCTCCTCCTCGGTGAGGCCGCCGTGGGTGACGGCGATCTCGCGCAGGGCGCGGTCCACGTCCTTGGCCATCCGGGTGGCGTCGCCGCAGACGTAGAGGTGGGCGCCGTCCTGGAGCCAGCGCCAGAGCTGGGCTCCGTGCTCGCGCATCCGGTCCTGGACGTAGACCTTGGCGCGCTGGTCGCGGGAGAAGGCGAGGTCGAGGCGGGAGAGGGTGCCGGAGCGGTAGAGCTCGTCCAGCTCGTCGCGGTAGTAGAAGTCGGTGGCGCGGCGCTGCTCTCCGAAGAACAGCCAGTTGGAGCCCAGGTGGCCCAGCGCACGGCGGTGCTCCAGGAAGCCGAGGAAGGGGGCCACCCCGGTGCCGGGGCCGATCATCACGGTCTTGGCGGAGGGGTCGGCGGGCGGGCGGAAGTGCGGGGAGCGCTGGACGAAGACCGGGACCGGGAGGTCCGGTGCGGCGTCCGCCAGGAAGGTGGAGGCCACGCCCTTGCGCTGCTGGCCGCGCGGGCCCTCGTAGCGCAGCACCGAGACGGTGATGCTGGGCCGGCGGGGCTCGGTGAGCGGGCTGGAGGAGATGGAGTAGAGGCGGGGCTGGAGCCTCCGCAGCGCCTCGGCCCACTCCTGGGCGCTCAGCTTGAGCGGGTGCTCGGCCAGCAGGTCCACCGCCTGGCGGCCCCAACTCCACTGCGCCAGGCCGTCCTTGTTGTCCGGGCGGAGCAGGGCACGCAGTTCGCGGTCCCTGGTCCGCTCGGCGGCCAGCCGGAGCAGGTCGGGGGTGAGCCGGGTGATGTCCAGGTGGCGGGTGAGCGCCTCGGCGAAGGGGAGCTCGCCGAGGCCGTCCACCGTGACGGCGGTGTCCGGGTGGTGGCCGGTCAGGGTGAGCCACTCCTCCACCAGGGAGGGGCAGTTGACCGGGCGGACGCCCAGCGCGTCGCCCGCCTCGTACTCGGGGCCGTCCTCGCCGAGCTCGAAGGTGAAGCGGCGGATCTCCTTGGCGGCTCCGGGCAGGCTGAGCAGCCGGTTGCCGGTCAGCGTGGCCTGGTGCTCGCGGCGCTTCGAGGCCTTCGGCGCGGCCGGCGGGGCGACGGCCAGCGCCTCCGCGGCCCGGGCGGACCAGTCGGCGGCGCGCTGCTCCTGCCCGGGCTCGCAGTCGGTGCGCGGCAGCACCCGCTCGGCGCCCAGCTCGGCCAGGCGCTCGTCCAGGCGGCGGCCGTGGCCGCAGAAGTCGGCGTAGCTCGGGTCGCCGAAGGCCAGCACCGCGTAGCGGGTGCCCTCCAGCCGGGGTGCGTCCTCGGCGCTGAGCCACTGCCAGAAGGCCGCGCCGTTGTCCGGGGCCTCGCCGTCGCCGAAGGTGCTGCTGACCACCAACAGATCGGCGCCCCGGGCGAGTTCGGCGGGCGTGCAGTCGGCCATGGCGAGCAGCCTGGCCGACCGGCCGGCCGCGGTGAGCCGGGCCGCGACGGCGGCGGCGGCCTCCTCCGCGGTGCCGGTCTGGGACGCCCAGAGCACCAGCACCTGCGGCCCGCCGTCCGCGGGCGGCGGGGTGCGCGAGTACATCCCGGCCAGCAGGCCGTCCACCCACCGGGCGGTGGCGGGGGCGAGCGGCGCCTGCGCGGGCAGCACCGGCACCCCGCTCTCCGGCGGGGCGGCGGTGATCCCGGCCAGGTACCCGGCGAGGTAGCTGCGCTCCTCCGCCGCCAGCACCGGCGGGGTCAGCTCGCCGAGGCCCAGGGCAGCCGCCAACAGCGGGACGGTGATGGGGAGTTCGGCGGGGATGTCGAGCACGGGGAGGGCGGCCGGGGCCGTCGCGACCTTGGTGAGCCGCACCGCGCAGGCCTTGAACTCGGGCTGGAAGGAGACCGGGTCGACGGCGTCGTTGGTGACGGCGTTGACGCTCAGGTACTCGCCGAACAGGTCGTTCCAGTGGAACGGTGCGAAGCAGGTGCCGGGCAGGACCCGGTCGGTGACCCGGGCCGGGAGCACCGCGCGGCCGCGGCGCGAGGCCACCTCCACCTGGTCGCCCTCCGCGATGCCCAGCTCGGCCGCGTCCTCGGGGTGGACCTGGACGAAGGAGCCCGGGTCCAGCTTGTTGAGCTTGGCCACCTTGCCGGTCTTGGTGAGGGTGTGCCACTGGTGCTGGACCCGGCCGGTGGTGAGGGTGAACGGGTGCTCGGCGTCCGGGAGTTCGGCCGGCGGCAGGTGCGGGCGGGCGAAGAACCTGGCCCGGCCGGACGGGGTGGCGAAGACCAGCGCGGGGCGGCTGCCGTCCGGCCGCTCCAGCAGGGCCTGGCTGACGCCGTCGTTGCGGTAGCGGACGGGGTTGCGCTCCGGGCCGCCCGGCGCGGCCGGCCACTGCACGGGGGTGCGGCGCAGCCGCTCGTAGTCGGCGCCGCGCAGGTCCCAGCCGGTGGCCGGGTTCCAGAACCGCTGGATCTCCTGGTAGACCTCCTCGGCACTCGCGTAGGTGAAGCCCTCGGCGTAGCCCATCGCGCGGGCCACCTCGGCGATCAGCTTCCAGTCGGGGAGCGCCTGTCCGGGGGCGTCCAGCACGCCGGGTATCAGGGTCAGGCAGCGCTCGGAGTTGACCTGCACGCCGTCGGACTCGGACCACAGGGTGGCGGGGAGGGTGAGGTCGGCGTAGGCGTTGGTCTCGGTCTCGGCGAAGACGTCCTGGGTGACGACCAGTTCGGCCGCCTCCAGCCCCCGGATCACGGTGGCCCGGTTGGCCACCGAGGCCACCGGGTTGGTGCAGATCACCCAGCAGGCCTTGATCTCCCCCGCGGCCATCCGCTCGAACATCTCGACCGTGCCCTTGCCCACCTCGGTGCGCAGGCTGCCCCCGGGGATCCCCCAGACCCGCTCGGTGAACTCCCGCTCCTCGGGCACCAGGACGGAGCGCTGGCCGGGCAGGCCGGGGCCCATGTAGCCCATCTCGCGGCCGCCCATCGCGTTGGGCTGGCCGGTGAGCGAGAACGGGCCGCTGCCGGGGCGGCAGATCGCGCCGGTGGCCAGGTGCAGGTTGACCAGGGCGTTGGTGTTCCAGGTGCCGTGGGTGGACTGGTTGAGGCCCATGGTCCAGCAGCTGGTCCACTCGCCCGCGGCGCCGATCCACTCGGCGGCGGTGCGCAGGTCGGCCTCGGGGATGCCGGTGAGCGCGGCGACGGCGGCGGGGGTGTAGTCGGCGAGGAAGGCGGGCAGCTCCTCCCAGCCCTCGGTGTGCGCGTCGATGAAGGCCCGGTCGGTGCTGCCGTTCTCGACCAGCAGGTGGAGCAGCCCGTTCAGCAGGGCCAGGTCGGTGCCGGGGCGGACCTGGAGGAAGAGGCCGGCCTTGTCGGCGGTCGGGGTGCGGCGCGGGTCCACCACGATCAGCTTCGCCCCGGCCTTGACCCGCTCCATCATCCGCAGGAAGAGGATCGGGTGGCAGTCGGCCATGTTGGAGCCGATCACCAGGAAGAGGTCGGCCCGGTCCAGGTCCTCGTACGAGCCGGGCGGGCCGTCCGCGCCGAGCGAGAGCTTGTAGCCGCTGCCCGCGCTGGCCATGCAGAGGCGCGAGTTGGACTCGATGTTGTTGGTCCGCCAGTAGCCCTTGGCCAGCTTGTTCGCCAGGTACTGGGCCTCCATGGACATCTGGCCGGAGACGTAGAGGGAGAGCGCGTCGGGGCCGTGCTCGTCCAGCACGGCGCGCAGCCGCCGGGCGGTCTCGGCGATCGCCTCGTCCACGTCCAGCGGAGCCGGCGGCGCGCCCCGCTCGGCCCGGACCAGCGCGGTGGAGAGCCGGCCGGGGGCGGCGAGCAGCTCGGCATGGGTCGCGCCCTTGGTGCACAGGCGTCCGGCGTTGGCCGGGTGCTCCCGGTCGCCCGAGACCTTGGCGGCCGTGGTCCGGCCGTCGGGGCCGGTGGCCAGGTCGAGCACGATGCCGCAGCCGACCCCGCAGTACGAGCAGGCGGTCCGTACCTGGTCCACACTGCGTCGCTGGTCCACGCCGCGTCCCTCGTCCACGCTGCGTCCCTTCCTCCGGCGGATCCTGGCGCTCCACCGTAAGAAGCCCCTGTTGCGATCAGATGACGAGGGTCGGGCCCACCGCGTTACGCACGGCGCACCTGACGGCCGCTCAGCTGTGAGCTCGCGCAGCTCAGCGGCCCGTCATCATGCGCGTCACGAACCCTGTGACTGACCTACCGCCCCTCTGGTTGCCCCTACTCGCGCGTAACTGACGGAGAATCCCGACCCGTGCGTCACCCCCCGGCCGACGGGGGTTTGAGAAACCCGAACACGCGTGCCACCATCTAACGTCTAGAGAGCACCATAGCCATTAGATTCTCAACGTCGCCATGTGCCGTCGGGGGGCATACGTGGATTTCACGGTCCGTCAGCTGAGAACCTTCTGGGACGTCGCCAAGACCGGCAGTCTGACCAGGAGCTCGAAGAACCTCGGCTGTTCGCAGTCGAGCGTCACCACCCACATCCAGTCCCTGGAGAGCCGGCTGGGAGCCCAGCTCTTCCACCGCCTGCCCCACGGGGTCCGCCTCACCCCGGCCGGCGAGACCACCCGCGACTACGTCGCCCGGATCTTCTCCGTGCTCGACGAGCTCAACTCGGCCATGAAGATCGGCGGCCAGGCCACCGGCCGGGTGGTGGTCGGCTCCACCACCCTCCTGATGGAGTACGAAATGGGCGAGCTGGTCCGGCAGTGCCGCTTCCGCTACCCGGAGGTCCGGATCTCGCCCAAGGTGCTCACCGCCACCGAGGTGGAGAGCGCCGTCGCCGAGGGCGAGGTGGACGTGGCCCTCACCCTGACCGCCGACCCCGACGACGAGGCCACCGGCCTGCCCGGGGTCAGCCGCCAGTCCCTGTTCCGCGTCCCGATGGTCCCGGTCGGCGAGCCGCAGCCGAACGGCACCACCACACCGCCCAGCACCGACTCCATCGAACGCGTCCTGGTGGTCGACCCGGACTGCGCCTCCCAGGAGGCCCTCGTCCACCACCTGCGCCGCGAGCACGGCATCGACCCGGCCGTGATGGAGACCGGCTCCACCCGCGGCGCCCTCAGCATGGCCCAGGCCGGACTCGGGGTCGCCATGGTCCCGGAGAGCGCGGTCAGCGGCGCGGGCCTGGCCGGGCAGGGCCTCTCCGTCCTGCCCTGGCTGCCCCGGGCCGAGACCTACGCCCAGGCCCTGTGGTCGGCGGGCGCCCGCCTCTCCCCCGCCGTCTCGGCCTTCCTCGACCTCGTCCGGCAGGCCCCGGGTGCCACCGCCCGGCAGGCCGTCCTGCTCTGACGGGGCCCCGCGCCCGCCCGCCTCCGGTGGACGGCGGCTGGACGGCGGCTGGACAGCCGGTCGAGCGTGACGGACTATCATCCCTCCATGCCCGCAGCCGAGTTGATCCGCATCGTCTCCCGCTCCTCACCGATGGCCCTCGCCCAGGTCGAGCGGGTCCAGGCCGAGCTGGCCGCCCTCCACCCGGCCCTGCGCACCGAGGTGGTGCCCGTCACCACCTCGGGCGACCGCTGGATGGGTGACCTGGCCCAGCTCGGCGGCAAGGGCGCCTTCACCAAGGAGGTCGACGCCGCGCTGCTGGCCGGCGAGGCGGACCTCGCCGTGCACTGCCTCAAGGACGTCCCGGCCGACCGTCCGCTGCCGGCCGGGACGGTCTTCGCCGCCTACCTGCGCCGCGACGACATCCGCGACGCCGTCGTCCAGCCGGCCGGCCTCACCCTCGACCAGCTCCCGCCCGGCGCCCGGATCGGCACCTCCTCCGTGCGCCGGGTGGCCCAACTCGCCGCCACCCACCCGCACCTGGAGTGCCTCCCGATCCGCGGCAACGCCAACAGCCGGCTCGCCAAGCTGGAAGCCGGCGCGTACGACGCCCTGCTGCTCGCCGTCTCCGGCCTGGAGCGGATCGGCGAGACCGCCCGGATCACCGAGGTGCTGTCCGTCGAGACGATGTGCCCGCCGATCGGGGCCGGGGTGCTCGCCCTCCAGTGCCGCGAGGACGACGAACGCACCATCGAGACCGTGCGCGGCCTGGCCCACCACGACACCTGGCGCGAGGCGACGGCGGAACGGATGTTCCTGCACGTCCTCCAGGGCCACTGCAACTCCCCCATCGCCGGCTACGCCAAGGCCGAACCGGACGGCCGCCTCTCCCTGCGCGGCCGCGTCTTCTCCCCCGACGGCAAGCAGATCCTCGACGCCCACGAGTGGGCCGGCTCCCTCACCCCCGAGGACCTCGGCACCGCCACCGCCCTCGCCCTCAAGCGCCAGGGCGCCTCCGACCTGATCGCGGCCATCCCGCACTGAGCCCTCGACCAGGCGTCAGACCGGGAACGCCCCCTGGAACGCGAGCCGCTCCTCCGCGCCGTCCCCGAGCGCGGTGAGCAGCTCGTCCAGGGCCAGGTACTCCTCCCACCGCTCCCGGCCCGCCGCCTCGGCGAGCCGGTCCAGCAGCAGGTCCTCCAGCTCCGGCACCCGCTTGTTCTTCCACACCTTGTCGGCGGTGCTCACCAGCAGCTCCTCCACCGTGGTGCCGGGTGCCGTCCAGCTCGCGTGGGTGGCGGCGAAGCGCGCCAACTCCGGGGCGGTGCCGTGCTCCAGCAGCAGCTCCCGCCCCGCCTCCTCGTGCCGCGAGCCCGGCCCGGACAGCTCCTCCGGGTGCCGCACCTTCCCGATGTCGTGCGTCGCCGCCCCGAACAGCACCGCCTCCCGGTCCACCCCCAGCTCCGGGTGGTGCTCCCCCGTCCACTCCAGCAGGCGGTACGCCACGTCGTGCACCGCCCGCAGGTGCGCCGCCAGTCGCGGCGGGGCGTCGAGGGCGAGCAGCAGCCCGGCCACCTCCTCGGGCAGCGGTCGCAACGGCGGCTCGGCGGGGGCGGTCAGGGCTCGGACCAGCAACGGGGTAGCCATCCGCAGGACCCTACCGTGCCGCGGCGGGGCGCCGATCTGACGGAGAATCGGCCACCTCGCCGACCATCCGGTCCCACCCGTCCGGCCGTGCGCACCGAGGACACTTCGGCGGCACTGTCGGGCAACCACGGTCCGCGCGAATCCGTAGCTTCTTCACGTGAGGGGCCGTCCGCGACGGACGGCCCACGAGCTGCGGCAAGGGAGCGGGTCATGAGTACTCAGGTGCAGGCGTTCGGGTTCGGCATGCCGTGGGAGTCGCTGTACGGATACAGCCAGGCCACTCGGGTCGGCGACACGGTCTACGTCTCGGGGCAGCTGTCCCATGACGGCGAGGGCACTTTCGTGGGCGCCGACGACTTCGAACTGCAGGTCCGCACCGCGCTGGAGAACCTGGACCTGGTCCTGCGGCAGTTCGGCGCCGAGCGCGGCCAGATAGTCGAGACCACGGTGCTGGTGCGGAACCTGCGCGAGAACTTCGACGCGACGGCCCGCCTCCACTCCGAGTACTTCGGGGAGCACCGGCCCGCCAGCACGGTCATGGGCGTGTCCGACCTGGCGCTGCCGGACCAACTCGTCGAGATCGGCGCGCTCGTGCGCCTCGATGCGAAGCCGTAGGCGAGGCTGCGCCCCGGCCCTCCGGAACGCGCTCGCCGGATCGTGACGACCGTGGTTGCCCGGGCCGGCGTCGCCGGGCCCGGGCAACGGGCAACCGGCAACGGGCAACGGGCAACCGGCAGAGGAGAGATGGTGCCCGGCGGCACTGACCACCACGGCTCAGCCCCGGTCCAACGCGTCCAGGTGGCCCGCCTCCAGGGACTCCAGCGGCCGCCACCCCGCACACTCCGCCGCCGTCCGGAACGGCACCCCTCCCGCGCCGAACAACGCCACCCGGTTCTCGGTGAAGAGCTGCCCACCCCGCTCGAAGCACCGCAACAACGGCTCGAACGGGTCCTCCTCACCCACCGCCCGCCACCTGCCCAACTCCGCCCAGCGGACGGCGTTGCGGCACAGCCGCGCCGTCAGCGGCCCGAGCGACTGCTCCTCCACGATCCGCTCCAGGTGCCCCGCGTGCCGCTCGTCCACCCGCACCGACGGATCGAGGCACTCCACCGGATCCAGCGTCGGCCACGGCCGCCCGGCCTCGTGCGCCAGCGCCCAACTCCCCATCCTGCGCAGGTACTCGGCGAACAGCGCGGCCCTCGACCCCTCGTGCCGCGTCACGGCCCGGTCGTCGTTCCACGCGACCGCCGCCAGACGGTCCAGCAGCAGGGTCACTCGGTCGGGTCCCGCGTAGTCGGCCGGCTTCCGCTTGGGGATCATCATCATCCACAGGTCCACCCAGTGCCCCTCGGTGGCGAGCCCACCGCCCAGCTCGAAACACCGGATCAGCGGCTCGTACGGATCCTCCAGAGGCGGCCTCGGGACGGTCGACACCTCGGTCAGCACCGCCCACCGCACGGCCGCGCGGGACATCTCACTCGCGCTGAACAGCCCGACGTTGTCGTGGAGGTAGGCCTCGAACGGCGCCGCGACCTCCGCCGGGATCACCACCGTGGGATCGACCAGCTCCGCCAGATCGACGAACGGCCAGTCCTCCGTCCCACCGCACCACTCCACCCAGTTCGCGGCCCGCCGGAAGTACTCCAGCAGCAGCACCGCCCGGCTGTCCGCCTCGGCCACCGCCCGGTCGCGCTCGTCCCGCCAGTCGACCGCCATCAACCGCGCGGCCACGGCAGCGGCCCGACTCACTGCCCGCTCCATCTCGGCCCTCACCAGGCAGGCCCCACTCAGGTCCGCCCCGGCGAAGTCCTCCTCCTCCCGCCACTCCCGGTAGAAGTCCACGCCCCGGAAGTCCCTGCCCTCACCCAAGGTGATCCCGCCAACTCCGCACCCGCACCCGGGTGGTGACGAAGTCGATCATCCCGTTCTCCAAGGTGACCCCGCCTCCGCGCTCCACCATCGCCACCAAGGGCTCATACGGATCCGGCAGCCCCACAGCGCACCGGGCGTCCTCCCCCAACGACGCCCACCGCACCGCCGCCCGGCAGATCCTCGCCCCGCCACTCCCCTCTCCCAACCGCTCGACCAGCGCAGCCAACTGCCCAGCCACCCCGGCCTCCACCTGCACCCCAGGATCGACCAACCCGGCGAGATCGAAGAACGGCCACACATCCGTCCCGCCCACGGCCTCCGCCCAGCGCGCCGCCCGCCGCAGGTACTCCCGCATCAACCGGGCCCGCTCCTCGGCATGCTCGAACGCCGGCTCCCACGCCACCCAGTCCACAGCCGCCAGCCGCTCCACCATCACCAGTGCAGCCTCGGCACTCACGACCCCCGGGTCCTTTCTCCAGGTTTCGCCCCAGGGGCACGGGCACCTCGCCGACAGCTCCGGGAAACGCGGTCCGCCGGTCCGCCATGATGGTGGACCGGCGAAGCACAGTGGAAGCTCAGGACGCGCCTGGGTCGGAAGCATAGATCTCGTCGAGCCGTCGCTCGTACTCGGCCAATTGCTCGTCAGAAGCCATCCAGGGATTGGCCAGGCCATACTTCTGGCAGAATTCTGCACTCCACTCGGCTACGAGCCGATCCTGAGCGCGCGTCTTCTCACTCCGAAAACGTTCGTAAATGGCCTTGATACCAAGGTCGTACTCTGCCGACTGCTCCGGAGTGGCGAACTCGGGTCCATCCACCCCGTACTTCTCGCAGAACTCGTAGTACCACTCCGAGGTCGCCCGATGACGCTCGATCACCTCGGGGTCAACCGACTGCGAGTCCTCCGGCGGAATCCCTCTCACAGCGTCTTCACTCCTTCCCAGCTGCTACCTACCAGAACGCGCTGCCCGAACGGAGCATCGCCCCCAGCTCCCACCATGGCGATTTCGTTAGGCGTGGGATACCCATCGCTCCCGAAGGGCCTGCGAGAGCGGTTCATGATATCGGCGGCAGCCGCCGCCTCCTCGGCAGTCGGCGGCGGGTCTGCATCCCTGAGCTTGGCCTTGAGACGCTCGAAGATCCGCTTGGCAGCCTTCTCGTCCGCCCACCGATAGTCACGACGCGCCCAGGTGTAGCCACCGTTCTCCTTGCCCGCCGTGAGCCGGATTTCCTTCACACCTGAGTCACGGTACCAGCTCTCCAGATCCCGGCTGAAAGCGGACCCAAAACCCTTCCCCTGATTCTCCGCAGAGAAAATCTTCAAGATCTCGTGCTTGACCACCAGGTCGCCGTTGTCGTTCCGATGGAAGGTGCGCTCCATGCGGCCGACACGGTTTCCATCGCGATCGATGATATCCGCGTCCCAACCCAAATTGTCGGGCCCTGGGAAAACCTGCGTCACCTGCACACGGAATTCCCCGTACTCACGGTCGAGCGCCTGCTGCAACCCATCTCTGAGCTGACTCTCCGACAGATTGCCCCCGCTCCCGTCAGGGATGAGGTCGCCGACAGGCCTGCGGGGCCGATCGGTGTCGTTTTTCTCCGACTCCGGAGGCGGTGGAGATTCGCCGTCGGACGAGTGGCCGGCGGCTTCTTCGGGGGCGGTGCGGTCGTGGTCGGGGTTGTGGGTGGGGTCGGTGGTGTGGTGGTCGGGGGTGGTGGGGGTGCGGTTGGGGT
>NZ_JBSGEL010000081.1:0-33220 GCF_053602875.1 Kitasatospora sp. NPDC004289
CCAGGTTGACCGTGGACGTCCAGTGGACGGTCAGTCAAGTTTTCACCCCGGGGCACGACCGGGCCGGTCGCGTGCGGGATGCCGAGCGCCTCCAGCCAGGCCGCCAGCAGGGGCGCGGCCGGGCAGTGAACGGTGCCCCGCGCCGGGTGGTCGAACGCGGTCACCACGGTGACCTGGTCCGTCATGGCGCCTTCCGTTCGGAAGAACTCCGTCCTCGTCGACCGGTGCACGTGCCGTCTCCGTCCTTGGTCCGATGGCCGGACACCCCGCCCGGCACACCCCGTGATCTTCGGAACCGGACCGGCCCCGGATCGTCTCCCCCCAGGGGCGCACGGTGGTGTGCTGACGGAGCGTCGGAGCGCTCGCCTCGACGACCCGTGCGCCCCACCCGTCACCAGTGGCTCCCTCGGCCCGGGCGGGAAAGGCATTGCCGCCCGGGATCCCGGCTGGGAGAGTCGCGCGGGTGAGCGACGAACCCGAGGACCTGGTGCTCGAAGGCGGCCTGACCCCCGAGGAGGCGGTCGAGCTCGGCGGCCTCCTCGACGAGCTGTTCGGCATGGCGGTGTCCGTGGCCGTGGAGGCCGAGGTGCCCGTCCCCGGCTCGGCGGAGCGACTCGCACGGACGGTCCGGGCCCGGATCGGCGAGCCGGACTGCCGGATCCAGACCGACTCCGACGGACTCCGCGCCCTGCTCGGCCCCACCGGCCTGGACCGCGACGACCCCCTGGCCGCGCTCACCACCGCCACCGCCGCCCTCGGCGGCACCTGGGAGGCCCCCGTGGTCACCGTCACCGACCTGGGGCAGGTGGCCCACGCGTCGCGGCGAGCCGCAGACGGCCCCGACGGGACCGGCGCCACCCGGATCCACGTGTGGACGGGCTGCGCCTACGCGTTCTCCGCGTACGCGGAACAGGAGGCGAGGCGGACCCCGCCCCCATGACCGCACGCCCCACCACCCGCCGTCCCCCGTCTCGCCGTCCTACCTCCCTCCGCCCCGCCTCCCCACCTCCGACTCCCCCGCCGTCCCACCTCCCTCCGTCCCACCTCCCTCCGCCTCACCACCTCCGACTTCCCCGCCGTCCCACCTCCCTCTGCCTCACCACCTCCGACTTCCCCGCCCTCGCCCTCCCTCTGCCTCACCACCTCCGACTCCTCCGCCCTCGCACCTCCCTCCGCCTCACCACCTCCGACTCCCCCGGTCAGGGCCGGAAGCCCCCCGTGGAGCGGGAGTTGAGCAGGTGCGAGGCGTGCGGGCTGCGCCGGTGCGGCAACAGGGCCGCCCGCATGGCGGCCTGGGCCTCGTCGATCCGACGGGACCGCAGCCCGGTGCGCAGGCTCAGGAAGCGTTCCCAGGCCAGGCAGGCGGCGTCCAACTCCCCCGCCTCGAGGTGGAGTTCCCCGAGCCGGGCGAGCACCAGCGCCTGTGCCCGGGGTTCCTGGGCCGGCCTCAGCCGGGTGGAAAGCCGCAGATCGGTGAGGGCCCCGGCCCGATCGCCGATGCGCTGCCGCACCTCGGCCCGCTGGTGGGCCAGGGCCGCGGCGTTGTAGCCGCCGATGCTGGGCCACGGGCCGGTGGCCCGGTCGAGCTCCCGCTCGGCCTGCCGGATCGCCCCGACGGCCTCCCGGTGCCGGCCCACCGAGGCGCGGGCCAGGGCGAGTTGACCGTGCAGTAAGGCCAGCGTGCGCGGGTCGGAGCGGCCCGCCACGGACAGTGCCCGATCGGCCAGCCGGAGCGCGGCCTCGTGGTGGCCGAGCCGGTGCGCCTGCACGCTGAGCGCCCGCAGCACCAGGGCGAGGGTCTTCGGTTCACCGCTCTCGTCGGCGAGTTCGGCCGCCGTGAGGTACCAGCGCTGGGCCGTCCCGTGCCGCCCGTGGTCGAGGTGCAGGAAGCCGCCGAGGGTGACCAGCCGGGCACAACTGCCCAGCAGCGAGCGGCGGGTGACCGGGCTGGCGCTGAGCCGCAGCCAGGGGAGCGCGACGCTGGTGGTGAAGCCGCTCAGGGCCCGGAGCACGGTGCCCGAGCCGGTCAGGTGGTCGCTGTACGAGAACTGTGCGGTCAGCTCCTCGACACAGGCCACGTGCCGTCCGCCGAGCCGCTCGCCGCCGCCCTCCACCGGGCGCCGGGGGCGGACCACCCCGGGCCTCGGCGGCAGCAGCTCCAGGTCCGCGGTGCGGTACACCGCGGCCCCGGCCCGCAGCAGCCCCGGCGCGTACCGAGCCTCCGCCCCGTCCCCCGACGTCCCGTCGGAGGACGCCCCGTCAGACCCGACACCTCCCGACCCGGCACCTCCCGCCCCAAAACCTCCCGCCCCGGCCAGCCCGGCCTCGACGGGGTCGACCGGCCGCCCCAGCCGCCGGGAGAGCGCCTCGGCGATCAGCAGCGGCACCGGCGGCCTGGGCCGGGTACCGCTGAGCCACTGGCTGACCGAGGCCCGCTGGTAGTGCAGGCGCAGTCCGCTCTCCCGCCCGACGGCGTTGACGGCCCGGGCGAACTCCTCCCCGGTCCAGCCGGCCTGCGCCAGCAGCAGGCGCAGGGCCGCGTTGTCCTGGGGTGTGCGGGGCATGGCGGCCTCCACTGTTCGACCTGCCGGGCGGCGGGGTGCCGATCCCGTCATGCCCGGTGGAACGAGCCGGTGAGCGCCCAGCGAACGGTGGTTCATCGGCGCAGGGGAGCACGCACCGGTGGTGCGCCGCTCCCCGCACTCCGCGATCGCCCCGCAGAACCGTGGGTGCACGACCTCTTGACGGCGCGCCAGTCTTGACACACCACTCCCCCTGGACCACTGGAGTCGTCCCCCGTCCCACCCGATGCATCAGAGTGGCCCGGCCGCCACGTGCCGGAGCCCGCGCCCCGCACACTCCGGGGCGCCGCCACGACAGAGCCGAGGAGATCGGTGTGACGCACCATCTGGCCCGCCGGATCGAGCGAGCCTTCGACACCCTGGACCGGGCGGCGGCCGACGCCCTGTGCGCCCCGCACTACCGCGAGCACGGGGCCGTGACCGACCCCGGCCCGGCCGACCGGCTCGGCGCCGTCCTCACCGGACTGCCGCCGGACTTCCGGTACGGCCTCGAACTGACCCTGTGCGAGGGCGAGCTCCTCGTCCTGGTCGGCGTCTGCGAGGGCCTGCCCGGCGGCCCGCTCGGCGCGGTCGACCTGTTCCGGGTGCACGACGGCCTGCTGGTCGAGCACTGGGACGCCCTGGGCGCCCTGCCGGAGCGGCCCTTCGCCCCGCTCCACCTGCGGCGCTACGAGATCCCGGCCCCCGATTCCCATCGGCGCCTCACCGAACGGGCGCTGGCGCTGCTCGGCGCCGAGGGCGAGTTCGCGTACGCCGAGCGGCTGTGCGGCCGGTTCGGCGCGCACGGGTACGGACCCCGGCAGCTGCGGACCGGCACCCGGCGGCTGGAACGGACCGTCACCGACGGGGACCAGGTGCTGCTCCAGTCGACCCTGGCCACCGCCACGGGCCCGCGCACCGAGTACCGCCTCTACGACCTCGGCCGGGAGGACGCCCCGACCTGCTGGCGGCTGACGGCCCCTCAGGCCCCGGTGTCCGCGGTGTCCGGGGTGCCCGGGGTGGCCGCGGTCCCGCACGGTGATCTCCGGCCGCGCCCGGACGCGGTCCTGACCCACTGACCCACCGGCCCACTGACCCACCGGCCTGCCGGCCCACCGGCCTGCGGCCGGGCCCTCCGGGAAGGGCCCGCTCGCGGGAACGGCGGAGCCCCCGCCGGAGCGTGACGCTCCGACGGGGGCTCCGGGTGCCTGGAGGCGGGCTCAGCCCTTGCGGGCCTTCACCTCGGCGGTGAGCTGCGGCAGGACGGCGAACAGGTCGCCGACCACGCCGTAGTCGACCAGCTCGAAGATCGGGGCCTCGGGGTCCTTGTTGATGGCCACGATGGTCTTCGAGGTCTGCATGCCGGCCCGGTGCTGGATCGCGCCGGAGATGCCCGCCGCGACGTACAGCTGCGGGGAGACCTGCTTGCCGGTCTGGCCGACCTGGTTGGTGTGCGGGTACCAGCCGGCGTCGACGGCGGCGCGCGAGGCACCGACGGCCGCGCCGAGCGCGTCGGCCAGCTCCTCGACCACGCCGAAGCCCTCGGCGGCACCGACGCCGCGGCCACCGGAGACCACGATCGCGGCCTCGGTCAGCTCCGGGCGGCCGGAGGAGACGCGGGCGGTGCGGGCGGTGACCTTGGCGGCCTTGCCGGTGAACTCGACCGCGACGTTCTCGACGGCGCCGGCGGCCGGGGCGGCCTCGGGGCTGGTCGAGTTCGGCTTCACGGTGATGACCGGGGTGCCCTTGGAGACCTTCGACTTGACCTGGAAGGAGGCCGCGAAGACCGACTGGGTGGCGACCGGACCGCCGTCGCCGGCCTCCAGGTCCACCGCGTCGGTGATGATGCCGGACTCGAGGCGCAGCGCCACGCGGGCCGCGACCTCCTTGCCCTCGCCGGAGGAGGTGACCAGGACGGCCGCGGCACCGGAGGCCTTGGCGATCTGGGTCAGCGCGTCGACCTTGGGGACGACCAGCTGGGAGGTGAACTCGTCGGCGTCGGCGACGTACACCTTGGCCGCACCGAACTCGCCCGCCTTGGCGGCGATGTCGGCGGCGGCGGCACCGGCGCCCAGGACGACCGCCGAGGGCTCGCCGATGCGGCGGGCCAGGGTCAGCAGTTCGAGGGCCGGCTTGCGGACCACACCGTCGGCGTGGTCCACGAGAACCAGGATCTCAGCCATGATTTCTTGCTCCTGATGGATCGTGGGGCACTAACGGGTGGTCAGATGAACTTCTGCTCGGCCAGGTAGGAGGCCAGCGCCTTGCCGCCCTCGCCCTCGTCCTTGACGATGGTGCCGGCGGTACGGGCCGGGCGGGCCGCAATGGCCTCGACTGCGGTCCAGGAGCCGGCCAGGCCGACCTCGTCCGCCTCGATGCCCAGGTCGTCCAGGTCCAGCGACTGGACCGGCTTCTTCTTGGCGGCCATGATCCCCTTGAAGGAGGGGTAACGGGCCTCGCCGGACTGGTCGGTGACCGAGATCACGGCCGGCAGCTCGGCCTCGAGCTGCTCGGTGGCGGCGTCGCCGTCGCGGCGGCCCTTGACCGTGGTGCCCTCCAGGGAGACCTCGGAGAGCAGGGTGGCCTGCGGGACGCCCAGGCGCTCGGCGAGCAGGGCCGGCAGGACGCCCATGGTGCCGTCGGTGGAGGCCATGCCGCAGACGACCAGGTCGTAGCCGACGTTCTCCAGGGCCTTGGCGACGATCGCCGAGGTGCCGATCACGTCGGTGCCGTGGATGTCGTCGTCGTTCACGTGGACGGCCTTGTCGGCGCCCATCGACAGCGCCTTGCGCAGCGCGTCCTTGGCGTCGTCCGGGCCGACGGTGAGGACGGTCACCTCGGCGTCGCCGTGGGCCTCGGCGATGCGGAGCGCCTGCTCCACGCCGTACTCGTCCAGCTCCGACAGGAGGCCGTCGACGGCGTCCCGGTCGGTGGTGGTGTCGTCCGCGAAGCGACGGTCACCGGTCGCGTCGGGCACGTACTTCACACAGACAACGATCCTCAAGCTCACGGCCTGTCTCCTGTACTGGTCTCGTCCGGCGGCAGCGGCCGCGCGAGTGGATGCGAACACGCCACGCACCCACTCCGGGCAGCGGATTCCTGTGCCCGTCCGGAACTTGCTGGCAGCATACTCGCGAGTAGCTTAGCCGTCACTACTGGCCAGTAGCTTAGCTCTGCCGCAGTCCGGCCGGGCGCTCCGCACCCCGTGCCGCCCACGGCCCGGAGGGCCCCAGGACGACCGCACTGCCGTCTGCGCCCCATCCTGCCCCAGGCGGCGCCGCGTACCCCCTGACGGGGCGGCCGATCCGCTGTGAGATTGAACGAGATCGGACGGTATTGACAAGATCCACCCGAGCGGCCGGGGGCTCGGACCCTCCGTCAGATCGCCTCGCCCAGGGCGGCTATGACGTCCGCGCGGCGGGGCTGGCCGGAGGCGCGGCGGACCACCCGGCCGGCCGCGTCCAGGACCAGGACGGTCGGTGTGCGCAGGATGTCCAGCCGACGGACCAGGTCGAGGTTGAGCTCGGCGTCCACCTCCACGTGCGCCACGCCCGGCACCATCTGGGCCACCTCGCCTAGCACCCGCTTGGTGGCCCGGCAGGGCTGGCAGAAGGCGGTGGAGAACTGCACCAGGGTGGCCCGCTCCCCGAGCTCCGCGCCCAGCTCGTCCGCCACCAGCACCTGCGAGGCGTCCTTGGTCCGCACCTTCACCCTCCCGTCCCACCGCTTCCTCGCCAGGCCGAATCCGCCCGCGAGCACCAGCACTCCGACGCACACCCACAACCCGGTCACCGCACCAGTGTGCGGCATCTCACCCGGAAGGCGGTCACGCCCCCGGCCCCGGGGCCGCCCGCGACCACCTGCCGGACACCCCTGGGCCGCACCCGCCGCCGGGCGTACGATCCGGTCCATGGACTCCGCCCGTCTGACCCGCCGTCGAGTGATCGACCTGTGCCGGGTCACGACGAGCCACTGTCGCTGAGACTCCGTCAGCTCGCAGTCCGTTCCGTCACCTCGGAGTCCACGTGCAGATCGACCCGCGCGGGCCGCGCTTCGCCGCCGCGCTCACCTCCCTCGTCCTGGCCGCCGTCCTGGTCACCGGCAGCTGGTGGCCGCTGGCCGCCCAGGCCGCCGTCTTCGCCCTCTCCCTCGCGGGCCGCTCCCCCTACGGATGGCTCTACCGGGTGGCCGTCCGCCCGCGGCTCGGCCCGCCGGCCGAGCTGGAGGACGACCGCCCGCCCCGCTTCGCCCAGGGGGTCGGCCTCGCGTTCGCCCTGGTCGGCACCGTCGGGTACCTCGCCGGAGCGCCGGTGCTGGGCCTGGCGGCCACCGCTGCGGCGCTCGGCGCCGCCTTCCTGAACGCGGCCTTCGGCTACTGCCTCGGCTGTGAGATGTACCTCCTGCTGCGCCGGAACCAACTCCGCCCCGGCGGCTGAGCACCCGCGATCCCGCCCGCCGCGGCGGCCACGGCGCGGACCGGCGTGACATCGACCCCCGCTTCGGGGGATCATGCGCCTGTATCACCCCGTGGCCACCGCGGCGTGCCCGCCTCCGGTCGGCCCCACCCGCACCCCGGGGCCACCCGACCGGGCCCAGGCCCGCTGGAAGTAGGGCTGACCGTGGCAGAGTTCGTCTACCCGCCGGTGATCGCGGCGGCGCTGACCGCCTTCAGAGCGCTGGACTGCCGGATCGAGATCGTCGGCGCCGAGCACATCCCCGCCGAGGGCGGCGCGGTGCTGGTGAGCAATCACATCAGCTACCTGGACTTCCTCTTCGCCGGCCTCGGCGCCTTCAAGGGCGGCAGGCGCAAGACCCGCTTCATGGCCAAGGACGACGTCTTCAAGCACGCCGTCTCCGGCCCGCTGATGCGCGGCATGAAGCACATCCCGGTGGACCGCGCCGACGGCCAGCCCGCGTACGAGGCGGCGGTCAAGGCGCTGCGCGAGGGCGAGGTGGTCGGGGTGTTCCCCGAGGCGACCATCAGCCGCTCGTTCACCCTGAAGAAGTTCAAGACCGGCGCGGCCCGGATGGCGGCCGACTCCGGGACCCCGCTGCTGCCGGTGGTGCTCTGGGGCACCCAGCAGCTGTGGACCAAGGGCCGGCCCAAGACCCTGACCAAGCGTCACGTCCCGGTCACCATCATGATCGGCGAGCCGATCGTGCTGACCCCCGAGGACAAGCCGGTGATGGTCACCCGGCGCCTGCGGGCCGCGATGACCGAGATGCTCGACCGCGCCCAGCGCGAGTACCCGGGCAAGCCGGCCGGTCCGGACGACACCTGGTGGATGCCCGCCCACCTCGGCGGCACCGCTCCCACCCTGGAGCAGGCGGAGGCCGAGGACGAGGCGGAGGCCGCCGCCAAGGCCGAGCGCCGCGCCCAGCGCTGACCCCTCCGGACGGGGCGGGCCACCGGATCCGTTCCGGCGGCCCGCCCCGTCGGCTCAGAAGGGCCACCACCGGCTCCGGGACTCCTCCGCCGCGGGCGAGTGCGGCCGGTCCCACCCTCCGACCGGCCGGAGCAACCACCGCAGGAACGCCCACAGCCGCGCTCCCCGTCCCTGACCCTCCATCACGCCACCCCCGCAGTAGCTCCGTCCGTACTCCGACGGTATTCCCGGAACGTCTCCGACCTGACACGGCCGGGTACCGGTCCTGCCCCGGGAGGGCGGAATCGCGCCATCCTCATCCCGCCGTGCATGAGCTCCCCCCACCGGGGCAGCGATTGCGGACAGTGTCCTGACGAACTGTCGGCGGAGGTGACGGCCCGTGTCAGCGTGGTGCGAAGAAGAGGAGACGGCCCGGTTCCTGGCCGTCTCGGCGGAATTGACGGGCCACACCGAGGGCGAGCTGATCGCCACCGGCCGGGCCGGGGAGTACCGCGCGGTGGCCCTGCGCGAACTCGGCCCCGAGGGGCTGCGGCAGGTGCTGCGGGACGGCGCCCGCCCGGGTGCGCCGCTGGACGGCGCCCGGGCGCTCGCCCTGCTCTGGTACACCGGCAGCTGGGCGCTGGGCGGCGGGCTGCCCGTCCCGGTCTCGGCGCGGGCGTACGAGGCCGGGCTGGTCTGGCGAGCCGTCGGCACCCACGCCCCGGGCGCCGGGGCGGACGGCTTCGGCGGCTGGTCGCAGCCGCCGGTGCCGGGGGCCCGGCCGTGAGCGCCGGGGCCGCGGACCGGCACTACGACGTGATCGTGGTCGGCTCCGGGGTGGCGGGCTCCCTGGTGGCCGCCCGGCTCGGTGCGCTCGGCCGGCGGGTGCTGGTGCTGGAGGCCGGGGCCCGGCCGCCCGGTACGGCCGAGCTGCTGGCGGCGCAGTCGGCCGGGCCGCTCAAGCTGCCGACCCTCGCCTTCCCGCAGACCGCCGGCGCGCCCTGGCCGGAGGTCACCGACCCGCCCGCGCCCGGCGGCTACCTGGTGCAGGCCGGACCGCTCCCGTACGGCAGCGGCTACCTGCGCGCCACCGGCGGCACCGGGAACGTCTGGACGGGGCTGGCCCCGCGGATGCTGCCGGAGGACTTCCGCCCCTCGCGCTACGGCCGGGGGCGGGACTGGCCGCTGGACTACACCGCCCTGGAGCCCTGGTACCGCGAGGCGGAGCGGGAGTTGGGCGTCTGCGCGGACGTCACCGAGCAGCGCGAGCAGCTCGGCCTGGAGTACCCGGACGGGTACGTCTACCCGATGCGCGCCCTGCCGCCCAGTCACCTCGACACCGTGATGGCCTGCAAGCTGGACACCCGCAAGGTCACCGACCCGGTCACCGGAGAGCTGGTCGAGCTGCGGGTCACCGGCACCCCGCAGGCCCGCAACGGGCTCCCCCACCCCGGCTACGACCGCGGCCGCGGCTTCCTGCCGCAGGGAGCGGACGGCCGCCCCGACCCGGAGAGCCGCTGCCAGGGGCACGCGTCCTGCATCCCGCACTGCCCCTCGGGCGCCAAGTACACGCCGCTGCGCACCCAGGGCGGCTGGGCCCGCTCGGTGACCCTGGTGGAGCAGGCCGTGGTGAGCCGGGTGCTGGTGGACGGCACCGGCCGGGCCACCGGCGTGGAGTGGCTGGACCACCGGGGCGAGGTCCGGCGCCGCGCCGCCACGGCCGACGTGGTGGTGCTCACCGCGCACGCCGTCGAGAACGCCAAGCTGCTGCTGCTCTCCGGCCTGGCGAACCGCAGCGGCCAGCTGGGGCGCAACCTGATGGACCACCCGGTGCTGCTCACCTGGGGCCTGATGCCCGATCAGACCGGCCCCTACCGCGGACCGGGCTCGACCTCCGGTCTGGAGGGCTTCCGCACCGGGGCGGGCCGGGCCCGCCGCGCCGGGTTCCGGGTGGAGATCGGCAACTGGGGCTGGGCCTGGGCCGCCGGCGCCCCCTCGGGCGAGATCGCCCGGCTGCTGCGCGAGGGCGGGCCGGACGGGCACGGGCACTTCGGCCCGGAGCTGCGGGCCGCCGTGACGGACCGGATCGGCCGTCAGTTCGCCCTGCAGTTCGAGCTGGACCAGCCGCCGGACCCGGCCAACCGGATCACCCTGCACCCGACCCTGCGGGATCCGCTCGGCCTGCCCCGCCCGGTGGTCCGCTACGACGTCGACGCGTACGTCCGGGACGGCATGGCCGCCGCCGCGGCCGTCTCCGACCAGCTCTTCGCCCTGCTCGGCGCCGAGGACCACACCGACTACTCGCCGGCCGCCCTGTGGCCCGGGCGCTTCGAGCGGGACGGCCGCGCCTACGCCTACCGGGGCGCCGGGCACGGCGCGGGCACCCACCTGATGGGCCACTCCCCCGCCGACTCGGTGGTGGACCAGTGGCAGCGCTGCTGGGACCACCCCGGCCTGTACGCGGTCGGTTGCGGCTCGATGCCCTCGGTGGCCACCTCCAACCCGACCCTGACCATGGCCGCGCTGGCCCTGCGCTCCACCGAGCGGATCGAGGCCGAGCTGGCCGAGCGCGACCGCCCCGCCACCGTCTCGCCCACCGGAGTGCCCCGATGAGCCCCCTGCCCCTGCCGCCCGTCCCCGAGCCGTACCGGGTGCCGTTCCACTACGGCGCGCTGCACATGGTCGGCCTGGACTTCCTGGTCGACCCGGGCCCGGTCCGCGCCCTGCTGGGCAAGCACCACCCGGCCCTGGCCGCCGCCGAGTTCGAGGGCAGCGCGGTGGTCTCCGTCAACTACCAGCTGTACTTCGCGCAGTACCCGGGCGGCGGCGGCATCACCCAGGAGATCGAGGTCAACCTGCTGGCGCACCCCGCCGACGCGGCCGACCGGCTCCCCGAGCTGACGTACCGCCAGTACGCCCACGGCTGGGAGCGGACCGGGCTGACCGGCATCGCCCGGATCCACGTGCTCTGCGACAACCCGCTGGCGATCGACGCCGGCCGCCGCCTGTACGCCGAACCCAAGTACCCGGGGAGCTTCGATTCCCTGATGCCCTCGCCGAACGGCCCGGAGGACGGCCGCACCTGGCGGGTGGACTGCCGGGACGGGAGCGGGCCGCTGCTCTCCTTCGAGGTCGACCTGACGGACCGTCCGTCCGCCGTGGTCAACCACACGCCGATCACCGGCTACGGCACCACCGCGGAGGGCCGGGCGCTGGCCGGCCCGATGGCGGTCCACCACCCCGGCACCTGGTACGACCTGGAGGGCACCGGTACCCGCCTGGCCCTGCACGCCCCCGACTCGCCGGTCGGCCAGGACCTGGCCGCCCTGCTCGGCGACACCCCCGCCACGGCGGCCTGGGCCTACCAGTCGCCCCCGGTCGCCGCCCACCAGCGGCCCTACTACCTGCCCACCCGCTGACGGGAGGTCAGAGCGAGCCGGTCCAGTAGATGGTCCGGCGGTTCGTCAGGTCGTAGTCGAAGGAGACCTCGACCTTGTCCGTCGCGCCGGGCGGAACGGCGAAGGCCTCCCGGCCGGTCATCGTCTGCCCGGCCGGGACGGAGCGGCCCAGCGGCTGGTGCCGCCCGCTGCCGTCGACCACGGTCTCGGCGCGGCCGCCCACGCCGTCCGTGAGCTTGAGGTAGTTGAACTGCATGGTGCGCTGCTCACCGGTGGTGTTGGTCACCGTGATGACCACCTCCACCACCTTGTCGCCCTTGGCGATCCCCTGGGCGAACTCGTCCGGGGAGAACGGCCCCGGCTTCTCCACCGTGAACCTCAGGCCGTCCGGGGTGGTGTAGCTCTGGCCGAAGGCCAGGTGCCGGGACCGCTCCTCCGCGGCCTTCCGCTCCTGCTCGGCCTCGGTCCGCTTGCGCTGCTCCTCGATCTCGGCGCGCCGCTTCTCCAGGTCGGCCTGCCGCTGCTTCTCCTGGGCCTCGATCCGCTCCCGGGCGGCGTTCTCCGTCGCCTTCACCTCCTGCCTCGCCTCGTGCACCTGCCAGGCGAAGAACCCGCCACCGGCCGCCGAGAGCAGCAGGCCCGAGACGCCGAGGACCACCCCGGCCAGCGCCGTGCCCCGGTTCGTCGCGACGCCCTTGCGGACCTGGCCCATCGCGACCACGCCGAGGACCAGGCCGACCAGCGCGGGCAGCCAGGCCACCCAGAACAGCACGTAGGTCAGCGCCATCACGGTGCCCACGATGCCGAGCACCATGGCCGAGACGCCCAGCCCGTTCCGGGGCGCCGCCGGCATCGGGTAGGGGTGCGGCCAGTACGGGACCGCTCCCGGGTACGGGGGCGCCTGGCCGGGCACCCCGTTCCCGGGCGCCTCGTTCCCGGACGCCTCGTTCCCGGGCTGTCCGTCGGGCGCGGCGAACGGGTTGGCGGCAGGAGCGGGGGGCGCGGCGGGGACCTCGGCCGGTGCCGCCGCCTCGGGGGCGTCGGGGGTGCCGGGGGCGTCGGGCAGCGGGGCGGGAGTGGTCATGCGGGGTCCTTCTGGCGGTTCGTGTGCGGGAACGTGGCGGAGCGTCAGACCGAGCCGGAGCGGTCGGTGGTGCTCCACCGGGCGGTCTTGTGGCCGACGAGGTCGGGGGTGTACTCGACCGTGAGCTGCTCGGGGGCGACCAGGACGGCGTAGGCGTACTTGCCGACGCTCTGCTGGCCGGGCTGGAGCGGGTCGGAGCTGAGGAACTTCGCCCGTCCGCTGCCGTCGATCAGCAGCTGGTACCAGTTGCCGCTCGGTTCGCGCACGGTGGGCAGGCCGGCGATCTTGGCCGGCTGCGAGCCGGTGTTGACGACGGTGATGGTCACCTGGAAGGCCTTGGCCCCGTCGAGCAGCCTGGTGTACCGGTCCACCGCGTAGGGCTCCGGGCTCGACACGGTGATCTTCAGACCGTCGGGGTAGGTGTAGCTCTGACCGAAGATCAGCTGCCGGGCCCGCTCCTCCGCGGCCTCCTTCGCCGCCTTCTCCTCGGCCTCCTTGCGGCGGCGCTCGCGCTCCTCGTCCAGCCGCTTGATCTCGGCCTCGGCCCTCTGGCGCGCGGCGTTCTCCTCGGCCTTGCGCTCCTGGACGGCCTCGTGCGCGGCCCAGGCGACGAAGCCGCCCTCGACGACGGCGCCGAGCAGGCCCAGGACGCCGAGGACCACCCCGGCCAGGGCCATGCCCCGGTTGGTCGCCAGACCCCTGCGGACGTTGCGCAGTCCGATGCCGCCGAGCACCACCGCGATCAGCGCGGGCAGCCAGGCGACCCAGAACAGGAGGACCACCAGCACCATCACCACGGCGACGATGCCGAGCACCAGCGCCGCGATCCCGGGCCCGTTGCGCGGCTGCGGCGCCACCATCGGGTAGGGCGGCCAGTACGGCGGGACGCCGGGCGCACCGCCGGGGTACTGGCCCGGGACCGGAGGCGGGACGGGGCCGTACCCGGGAGCGGGCTGGGGGGCGACGGCCGGCTCGGCCGGTGCCGCGTCCGCGGCCGGTGGCGACCACGGGTCGGTGGCGTCCGGCGGCGGGGCTTGCGTCGTCATGCAGGGTCCTTCTGGCGATCGATGATCAGGCCCCTGAACGTACCAGTCACCGCACGAACACTTCTCCGCCATTTCCGCACGCCACGGCCCCGCCTCCTTGACGTCCCGTCAGGGTGGCCGCCGGTTCACCGGCCGAAGGTGTCGATGGCCTCGATCCGCCAACCCCCGCCGGAGCGGACAGCGTCCAGGGCGAACATCGCGGCCGAGTAGGTCGGCCCGCCCTTGGCGTCGGCGGCGGTGCTGGTGTTGCGCTGGTCGGCGAAGACCAGCAGCCGGGCCCGGTCGCCGTCCAGGGCCGAGACGGCGGCGTCGGTGACGGTGGTGGTGAGCACCAGCTTCTTCGCCTCGGCCTGGGTCCGGACCTCGGCGAGCAGCGCCTTGTGCCGCTCCACCGCGCCGCCGGTCAGGTAGCGGGCCGCGGCCCGGTCGGTGCGCGCCGGGTCGGCGTGGTCGTAGGAGAAGAGGGCGTTCACCGCCTCGCTGAGCTGCCCCTTGGCCTCGCTGGTCCGGGCCGGGTCGGTGAGCGCCGTGTTGTGTCGCCCGGAGTCGGCCCGCAGCCCGGCGGCGGCGTAGGAGGCGTAGGCGGCGAAGGCCGCGAGCAGCAGGGCGAGGGCGAGCAGCACGGCCGGCAGCCGACGGCGGCGGCGGTGCGCCGGGGCGGGGACGGGGGCCGGGGCAGCGGACGGGACGGCCGTCGCCGGGGGCCGGGCGGCCGCGGCCAGGCGGCGCTGACGGTTGATCAGGTGTCGGGTGGTGGTGGACATCGCTGCTCGCTCCTTACCGGCCGGTGGTGGTGGTGCCCATCGGGGCCTGCCCGAGGGCGCTGAGCTTCCAGCCCTCGGCGGTCCTGGTCAGACGGGCCAGCATCCGGCTGTCCTTGCTGGTGGGCTGGGTCTCCTTGGCGGTGCGGACGGTGATCCGGACCGCGACCATGACGGCCGCCTGGCCGGTCCGCTCGTCAAGCTCGGTGACGGCGCCGTCCAGCACCCGGGCGGTGGTGGTGGACTGGGCCTGCTGCACCTGCTTCTCGAACTCGCCCCGCCCCTGCACCAGTTGGGCGTGCAGCTCACCGGTGGTGGAGCGTTCCCAGAGGTCCAGGCCCGGGGCCAGCGCAGCGTGGTCGAGGGTGTTGAGGTTCTGCACCGCCTGCTCCCCGGCGGCCAGCACCTGGTCCCTGGCCCGGGCCAGCTCGCCGGTGCGGTCGTGGGCGGCGGCGTACCAGGACCAGCCGCCCCAGGCCGCCAGCAGGGTGGTGACGGCCAGCAGGGCGACGGCGAGCAGCTGCAGGCGTTCACGGATCGGGCGCACGGGGCGGGGGCGGCGTCGCACGGGTCTTCCTCCGGTGGTGGTCGAGGTCTTCAGAGCGAGGTCAGGTCGCTGATCACCCAGTGGCCGTCCACCGGGCGCGCGGTGACGCGGAGTTGGGCGCCGGTGAGGACCGGCGGGTCCGCACCGCGACGGGCGCTCTGGTCGAGCAGCACCAGCAGCTCGGCCCGGTCACCGGTCAGCCGGATCACCCCGGTGGCCACCGCACGGGTGGTGAGGGTGAGCCGCTGCTCGGCCGTCCAGCCACGGAGTTGCTCGCTCAGCCGGCGGTACTGCTCCTCGGCCGCACCGGTGAACGCGGCACGGGCGGCCGACCGCCCCGCCTCGTCTTGGTCGGCGCTGTAGGAGAAGGCCCGCCCGAGGGCGGCCTCCACCTGCCCGACCACCTGCTCCCGGGCGGCCGGGTCCGTCCCGTCCAGGTCCCGGTCACCGGCCCCGGCGCGCACGCTCCATCCGGCGGCGGCCATCGCCAGGCCGAGCAGCAGGGCCAGCGCGGGCAGCCCCCAGTGGAGTAACTCCCGCATCCGGGCCGGTGGTCGGTCCTCTGCACCGGCCACCTCGGGGAGGCTCTCGACGGCCGTCACGGCGCCCCCACCGGCACGGTGGTCAGCGCGGTCGCCTTCCACCCGCCGCTCCGGCGGGCCAGCTCCACCGCCACCCGGCGCCGGTCGGTGGTCACAGTCCCGTCCGCGAGGGTCTGCCGGAGCCGGAGCACGGCGATCATCCCGGCGGTGCCGGAGCCGCGGTCCAGCCGGGTCAGCGCGGCCTCCGCGACGGTGGCCGAGGTGGTCGAGTCCGTTGCCGCCGCGCCGAGTTGCGCGAGCAGCGGCCCGTCCGCGACCGCCCGCCAGCGCGACCGGGTGCCGTCCGGGTCGCGGCCGTCGGCGCTGCCGAGCACCTCCGCCGCGCTCCGCCCGGCGGCCAGCACGGCCTCCCGCTCGCGCACCCCGTCCTCGGCGTGCCCTGCCTGCCACCACCAGCTCAGGGCGCCCGCCGACAGCACCAGTACGGCCAGGACCCGGAACGCCCACAGCCTCACCGGCCCGCCCCCGGTGTGGCCGGTGCGACGGGGGTCGGCACCCCGCCCTTGGGGGCGTTGGCCGAGCCGCGCACGGCGGTGCCGGAGGAGGCGGAGGCCGCGCACCGCGCCGCAGTGTTCAGCGGCGGGGCCGCGCCGGTGTCCAGGCCGTTCCGGTAGGTGGTGTCCCTGTACCCGTCGGTGCAGGGCAGCGGGGAGAAGAAGGTGACGGCCATGCCCATCCTCGCGCCCTGCTCGGTGACCGCGGTGGAGCCGGCCGCCGCCACCGCCGGGAGCCGGACCAGCAGTTCCTCGATGCCGTGCTGGCGGGTGACGCCGAGTTCGGCGGTGGTCAGCAGGTTGGCCAGCAGCACGCTGGTGGACGGGTCGAGCTGCTTCATCAGCGCGCTCACCTGCCCGGCGGCCTGCGGGCCGCCCGCGATCACCCGCTGCAGGTCGCCGTCCGAGCGGGCCAGTTGGGCGGCGAGCTGGGAGGTGCCGGTGGCGAAGGAGCGGATCGCGTCGGCCTCCTCGGCCTGGGTGCGCAGCACCGTCTCGCCGTCCACGATCAGCCGGGTGGTGGCGGGCAGCGCGGCGTCGGCCGCCTTGAGGAAGGTGCGGCTGCCGTCGAGCAGCGCCTGGAGGTTGTCGGCCTGACCGTTGAAGGCGGTGCCGAGTTCGTCGACGACGGTGCGCAGCGAGGCGAGCGGCACCGAGCCGACCAGCGCGTCGGTGCGGGTCAGCAGGTCGGTGACGGGCGCGGGCACGCTGGTGGCGGAGCGGGGGATCCGGGCGCCGTCGGCCAGGTAGGGGCCCTGGTCGGTGCTGGGCCGCAGGTCGAGGTACTGCTCGCCGACGGCCGACAGGCCGGCCACGGCGGCGGTCAGCGTGGCCGGGATGCGGGGCGCGTCGGAGGAGATCCGCAGCTCCGCCCGGACCCCGTCGGGGGTGAGCCTGATCGCTCCCACCCGGCCCACCGAGACGCCCCGGTAGGTGACGTCGGCGTGCTCGAACAGGCCGCCGGTGCGCTCCAGTTGGACGTCGACCCGGTAGTAGTCGCGCAGGCCGACGTAGCGGCCGAGGTCGGCGTGCTGGACGGCGATGTAGCCGAGCACCAGCACGGCGATCAGCAGGAAGGCGAGGTTCTTCGCCCGGACGGCCAGGTTCGGCATCAGCGCGCCTTTCCGGACGGACGGCCCACCGAGGGCAGCGGCAGCGGCAGGCGCCGGGCCTCCGGGGAGGCCGGATCGGTCGGCCGGTCGGTGGGCGGATCGGTCGGAGGGTCGGTGGGCGGGTCCGTCGGCGGGTCCGTGGGCTCCTCGGTGGGCTCCTCGGTGGGCTGCGGGGTGGGCTGGGGCGGCGGCGCGGCGGTGTCGTCCTGGTCCAGCTCGGGGAAGATCCGGGTGCCGGGAGCGGCGGCCAGGTCGAGGTAGACGTTCAGGTAGTCGCCCTTGACCCCGCGCAGCACCTCGTCGGTGAACGGGTAGGTGAGCAGCACCTGGAGCGAGTCCGGCAGCGCCTTGCCCGCGTCCGCCAGGCCGCGCAGCACCGGGGCGATCGCCTTGAGGTCGGCCACCACGTCCTCCTTGCTGCGGTTGACGGTGTCCACCGCGACGCCCGAGAGGGTGTCCAACGCGCGGAGCAGGGTGACCAGTTCGCCGCGCTGCTGCTCCAGCACCCGCAGGCCGGGGCTGAGCTCGGTGAGCACGGTGCCGATCTGCCGGTCCCGGGTGGCCAGGGTGGCGGCCAGCCGGTCGATCCCGTCGAGCGCGGCGGTCAGGTCGGCCCGGTGGGCGTCGAGCTCGCCGGTGAAGGTCTTCAACCGGTCGAGGACGGAGCGCAGTTGGGCCTCGTTCCCGGTCATCGCCCGGCCCAGTTCGGTGGTGATGGTGCGCAGCTGGTCGATGCCACCGCCGTTGAGCAGCATGGAGAGCGCCCCGAAGACCTCCTCCACCTCGGTGGAGCGGCCGGTGAGCTGGGCCGGGATCACCGCACCGTCGCCGAGCCGTCCGCCGCCCTGGGCCTGCGGGTCGGCGGGGGTGGTGAGCCGGACGTACTTCTCCCCGAGCAGGCCGGCCTGGGCCACCTCGGCCCGGCTCCCGGCGGGCAGCCGGACGTCGCCGTTGACCCGTAGGGTGACCACCGCGCTCCAGTCCTCGGCCAGCGTGATGGCGGTGACCCGGCCGACCGCGACCCCGTTCACCTTGACCGCCGACTGCGGCACCAGGCTGAGCACGTCGGCGAACCGGGCCTCCAGGCGGTAGGAGTGGTCGCCCAGTTCGGCCCCGCCGGGCAGCGGTGCGTCCTGCAGGCCGCCGAAGCCGCCGCAGCCCGCGGTCAGGCCGGCGGTCAGCACGGTGGCCAGCGCCAGGGACAGGTGGTGCGGTCGACGGGTCATCGGTCCACCCCGGGCAGTGGCAGCGGCAGGGTCAGTTCGGTCAGGTTCGCCCGGCCGGTGATCGTGCCGGCCTTCGGGTCGTAGGCGCGCAGCAGGTTGCCGGCCGCCAGCGGGGCGGTGTCCAGCAGTTCGGCCAGGGAGGCCCGCTGGTCCACCAGGCTCTGGGTGATCGGCACCAGCTGGTCGATCCCGTGGGCGAGGCGGGTGCGGTTGTTCTCCACGAAGGTCTTCACCTCGCCGAGGGCGACGGCCAGTTGGTGCAGGGCCTGGCCCAGCTCCTCCTTGTCCTCGGCCAGGTAGGAGCTGACGGCGGCCAGCCGGTCGGTGACGGTGCGCACCCGCCCGTCGTTCTCCTTGAGCATCGCGGCGAAGGACTCCAGCTGGGTCAGCGTGGCGAACAGGTCCTCGCTGGAGCCGGAGAGGGTCTTGGCGGCCCGGCCGAGCTGCTCGATCGAGTCGCCGATCAGCTTGCCGTTGCCGTCCAGGTTCCGCGCCCCGGTGTCCAGCAGCCGGGAGAGCGCGCCCTGGGAGTTGGCCCCGTCCGGGCCCAGCGCGGTGGCCAGCTCGGTGAGGCTCTCGTAGAGCTGGTCGATCTCCACCGGCTGGGCGGTCCGCTCGACCGGGATCACCGCCCGGTCGGCCAGCAGCGGCCCCTCCGTCCAGGCCGGGGTCAGCTGCACGTACCGGTCGGCGACCACGCTGGGGGCGACCACCACGGCGGAGGCGGAGGCCGGCACCTTCACGCCGTGGTCCAGGCCGAGTTCGACCCGCACCTTCGCCCCCTCGGGGTGGACCGAGCGCACGGTGCCGACCTTGACGCCGAGCACCCGCAGGTCGGATCCGGCGTAGACCCCGACGGCGTGGTCGAAGTACACCGTCACCCGGCTTCCCTCCGGGCCGGGGACGGCGATCAGGGTGGCCGCCACGGCGGCCGCGGCGGCGGCCAGGGCGATGAGCGCCCGGCCGCGGCCCGAGAGCACGCTCATCCCCGGCCCCCCGTCGGCCGGACCGGGCGGCAGCCGGTGGCGGGCGCCGTTCCCTCGGGCAGGTAGGAGGGCGGCACCACCCCGCACAGGTAGGCGTCGAACCAGCGGCCGTTGCCCAGGGTGTTGCCCATCAGCCGGTAGTACGGGCCGAGCAGCGCCAGGGTCTGGTCCAGGCTCTGCTGATTGGCCCGCAGCACCCCGGTGACGCGCTCCAACGCGCTGAGGGTGGGCGCCAGTTGGCGCTCGTTGTCCTTCACCAGGCCGGTCAGCTGGGTGGCCAGCGCGCCGGTGCCGGTGAGCAGTTGGTGCACCGCCTCGCGGCGGCGCTGGAGCTCGGCCAGCAGCGAGTCGCCGTCGCTCAGCAGGGCGCTGAAGCGCTCGTTCTGGTCCGCCACGGTCTTGGTCAACTTGCGGCTCCCGGCGAGGAGTTCGGCCAGCCGGGCATCCCGGTCGGCGATGGTGCGGGAGAGCCCGGCCAGGCCCTCGGCGGCGCTGCGCACGGATTCGGGGGTGGTGGCGAAGGTGTCCGAGATGGTCCGGAAGGACTCGGCCAGCTTGGCGGTGTCGATCGCGCCCACCGTCCGGCCGAGGCCCTCCAGGGCCTGGGTGACGTCGTACGGCGAGGTGGTCCGGCTCGCCGGGATGGCGACCCCGGGGTCCTGCTCGCCGGCGCCCAGCGGGTCCAGCGCGAGGTACTTGGCGCCGAGCACGGTGCGGATGCCGATCGCGGCGGTGGTCGCGTCGCCCACCCACACCTCGCGGACCCGGAAGCCCACCCGGACCTTGGCCCCGCTCAGCACGACCTCGGTCACCTTGCCGACCTTGGCCCCGGCCACCCGGACCTCGTCGCCCGGCCGCAGCCCGCCCGCCTCGCTGAACTCGGCCGTGTACGCGGTGCCCCGGCCGAGCAGCGGCAGCCGGTCGCCCTGGTAGGCCAGGGCGCAGACCAGCAGGATCACCAGCAGCCCGACCGCGCCGACCACCACCGGGTTGCGCTCGCGCAGCGGCCGGAAGAGCGGCCCGCGCACGGCGGTGCCCCCGTCGGAGCGGCTCATCCCCGGCACCTCGCTTCGTCCACGGTGACCCCGGTCGGCGGCACGGAGCCGTCGCCGGTGGTCACGCCGGTCACGGTGGCCTGGCACAGGTAGAGGTTGAACCAGGAGCCGTAGGAGGCCAGCCGGCCGAGGGTGGTCAGCTTCTCCGGGCTGCGCCGGAGGAAGTCCTCCAGCTGGGTGCTGTTGTCGGCCAGTCCGGCGGAGAGCCGGCCCAGCTGGCCGATGCTCTCCTTGAGGGGTGCCCGGCCCTCGGCCAGCAGCCCGGCGGTGGAGGTGGTGAGCGCGCCCACGGCCTGCGCCGCCTCGCCGATCGGCTGCCGGTCGCGGTTGAAGCCGGCCACCAACTGCTGGAGGGTGGAGACCAGTTCGGTGAAGCCCTGGTCGTGGGTGTTGACGCTGGCGACCACCGTGTTCAGGTTCTCGATCACCCGGCCGATCACCTCGTCCTTGGCGGCCAGCGTGCCGGTGAGCGAGCCGACGCTGCGCAGCAGCCCCTCGACCGTGCCGCCCTGGCCCTGGAGCACCTGGACGATCTCCTCGGCCAGCTTGTTCACCTCGTCCGGGGCCAGGCCCTGGAACAGCGGCTGGAAGCCGCTGAACAGCTGGGTGAGGTCCAGCGCGGGGTGGGTGCGCTCCACCGGGATGGTGGCGCCGGGCGCCAGCTTCTCCTCCAACGGGCCCGTGCCGCGCGCCAGTTCGAGGTAGCGGCGGCCGACCAGGTCCAGGTACCTGACCGAGGCGGTGACGCTGCCGGGCAGCGGGGTGCCCTTGCGGACCTTGAACCGCACCAGCGCGTAGCGCCGGTCGGTGACGCCGACCGACTCGACCTCGCCGACCCGCACGCCCGCGATCCGCACGCCGTCCCCGGCGGCCAGGCCGGTGACGTCGGTGAACCGGGCCCGGTAGGCGACGGTCTCGCCCACCCCGGTGTCGGCGATGCCGAAGGCCAGGGCGGTGGTGGCGAGCGCGGTGACCAGGACGAAGACCAGTGACTTGACGACCGGTCCGATCAGGCTGCGGCGCCTCACTTCAGCCTCACCTCCGCCCCGCGCAGCAGCGGCCCGGCCAGCACGCTGCTCCAGTCGGGCAGGTCACCGGCCGGCGCGAGCAGTTCGTTCACCAGGGCGTTCTCCTGCGGTGAGTTGGGCAGGCCGAGGCCGGCCTCGCCGGGCGCCGGGAAGCCCTGGCCCGGCGGCACCGCCGCCGGGGTGGTGCCGCGCCCGGTGTAGGGGGTGTCGTAGCACTTCGGGCCGCCGGTGGCGGTGTAGGCCGGGGCGTCCTTGCCGGGCCGGTAGGCGCCGGGGCTGGGCACGGTGTTCACGGTGACGTGCAGGCCCGGCCGGTCGGTGCCCTTGCCCAGCGCCTTGTCCATCACCGGCACGAAGTCGGCCAGGGTGCGCAGCGTGCACGGGTAGGCGGGGGCGTACTCGGCCAGCAGCTCCAGGGTGCCCCGGCTGTCGGCGGAGAGCCGGATGAGCGTGTCCCGGTTGCGCGTCAGGAAGTCCGTGACGTCCCCGGCGGCGGCCGTGGAGGAGGCGTAGAGCGCGCGCAGCCCGGCCCGCTCGCGGGCGATCGTGCCGCTGGTGGTGGTGAAGTCGGTCAGGGCCTGGAGCAGGTCGGGCGCGGCGTCCCCGTAGGCCTGGCTGACCGTCACCAGCTGCGCGATGTCCCGGTTCAGGGCCGGGAGTTCGGGGTTGAGCCGGGCCAGGTGGGCGTCCAGTTCGGTGAGCGTGGCGCCGAGCTGGGCGCCGCGGCCGCGCAGGGCGGTGGCCACCGCGCTCAGGGTGGCGGCCAGCTTGTCCGGCTGGACGGCGTTGAGCAGCGGCAGCAGGTGGTCCAGCACCTGCTCCAGCTCGGCTGCGTCGGCGGTGCGGTCCTGGGCGATCACGGCCCCGGCCCGCAGCGCCCCGCCCGCGGTGGCGGTGGTGTCGGGCACCAGGGCGACGTAGCGCTCGCCGAAGAGGGTGGTGGGCAGCAGACGGGCCGTCACCCCGGCCGGGATCTCGGCCAGCCGGGCCGGGTCGAGGGCCAGGGTGAGCCGGGCCCGCTCGCCGTCGGCGCCGATCCGGCTGACCCGGCCGACCACCACGCCGCGCAGCTTGACGTCGGCGTTCACCCGCAGCTCGTTCCCGGTGGCGTTGGTCTCCAGCAGCACGGTGCTCTCGTCGCTGAAGGCCTTGCGGTAGACCGCCACGCAGAGCCCGGCCAGCAGGGCGGGCACCAGCAGGAATACCAGGCCCAGCACGGCCCGGGCGGGGCGGCGCCGGTCGGTGGCGCGGAAGGCGTTCATCCGGTCACCCGCACGGTGGTGGTGGCGCCCCAGATCGCCAGCGAGAGGAAGAAGTCGGTGATGCTGATGATCACGATGGCGTTGCGGACCGAGCGGCCCACCGCGATGCCGACCCCGGCCGGGCCGCCGGTGGCGTGGAAGCCGTAGTAGCAGTGCGCCAGGATCACGATCACGCTGAACAGCAGCACCTTCAGGGCCGACAGCAGCACGTCCTCCGGGGCCAGGAAGAGCCCGAAGTAGTGGTCGTAGGTGCCGGGTGACTGTCCGTTGACGGAGACCGTGACGGCGCGGGAGGCGGCGTAGGAGGAGAGCAGCCCGACCCCGTACAGCGGCACCACGGCCACCACCCCGGCGATGATCCGGGTGGTCACCAGGTACGGCAGGCTGCGGATGCCCATGCCCTCCAGGGCGTCCACCTCCTCGTTGATCCGCATCGCGCCGAGCTGGGCGGTGAAGCCCGCGCCGACGGTGGCCGAGAGGGCGAGGCCGGCCACCAGCGGGGCGATCTCCCGGGTGTTGAAGTAGGCCGAGATGAAGCCGGTGAAGGCGGTGGTGCCCAGCTGGTCCATCGCGGCGTGGCCCTGCAGGCCGACCACCGTGCCGGTGGCCGCGGTCATCCCGACCATCACCCCGACGGTGCCGCCGATCACCCCCAACCCGCCGCTGCCGAAGGCGACTTCGGCCAGCAGCCGCTGCACCTCGCGGAAGTAGCGGCGCAGCGCGCGGGGCACCCAGAGCAGCGCGGCCAGATGGAAGACCAGGTGGTCCCCGACGGTCTCCAGCCACCCGAGCGGGCCCCGGGCCGCACGGCCGGGCAGCGCCATCTCAGGCTCCCTTCTGCGGGATGATCCGCAGGTAGACGGCGGTGATCACCACGTTGATCACGAACAGCAGCAGGAAGGTGACCACCACGGTCTGGTTCACCGCGTCGCCCACGCCCTTGGGGCCACCGCGCGGGTTGAGACCCCGGTAGGCCGCCACGATCCCGGCCACGAAGCCGAAGACCAGCGCCTTGAACTCGCTGACGTACAGGTCCGGGAGCTGGGCCAGGGCGGAGAAGCTGGCCAGGTAGGCGCCCGGGGTGCCGTCCTGGAGCATCACGTTGAAGAAGTAGCCGCCGAGCGTGCCGACCACCGAGACCAGGCCGTTGAGCAGCACCGAGACCGCCATCGCGGCCAGCACCCGGGGCACCACCAGGCGCTGCACGGGCGAGACGCCCATCACCGCCATCGCGTCCAGCTCCTCGCGGATCTTGCGCGAGCCGAGGTCCGCGCAGATCGCCGAACCGCCCGCACCAGCGATCAGCAGCGCCACGATCAGCGGGCTGGCCTGCTGGATCACGGCCAGCACGCTGGCCCCGCCGGTGAACGACTGCGCGCCCAACTGCTCGGCCAGCGAACCCACTTGGAGTGCGATCACGGCACCGAACGGGATCGACACCAGCGCCGCCGGCAGGATCGTCACGCTCGCCAGGAACCAGAACTGCTCGATCAGCTCCCGCCACTGGAACGGCCGCCGGAACACGTCCCGCACCGTGGTGGCGGCCAGCGCCAGCAGCTGCCCGCTCTGCCGCAGCCCGCCCGTGAGCGGGTTGCCCTTCACCGGGTCGGCCGCGCTCACCGCAGCACCGCCCCGCGGCGCGGCGGCAGGCCCGGCGACGGCTGCAACTGCCGTGGCAGCGGCCCCGGTTCGGCCTCCTGGTAGGGCTCCTCCAGCGCCAGCTGGGCCTCGTCCTTCTCCTCCGACATCCCGATCGGCCCCTCCCGGCGCCCGCCGAGGAACTGCCGCACCACCGGCTGACGGCTGGTCAGCAGCTCCTCCCGGGAGCCGAAGGCCACCAGCCGGCGGCGGAACAGCATGCCGATGTGGTCCGGCACGGTGGCCGCGATGTCCAGGTTGTGGGTGACGATCAGCATGGTGGCGCCGATCTGCGCGTTCAGGTCCACCAGCAGCTGCGACAGGTAGGAGGTGCGCACCGGGTCCAGGCCCGAGTCCGGCTCGTCGCAGAGCACGATCTCCGGGTCCAGCACCAGCGCCCGGGCCAGGCCCGCGCGCTTGCGCATCCCACCGGAGATCTCCCCCGGCAGCTTGGCCTCGGCGCCGTTCAGGCCGACCATCTCCATCCGCTCCAGCACGATCCGGCGGATCTCCGCCTCGGTCCTGCGGGTGTGCTCGCGCAGCGGGAAGGCCACGTTGTCGTAGAGGCTCATGGAGCCGAACAGCGCGCCGTCCTGGAACATCAGGCCGAAGCGCCGGCGGGCCCGGTAGACCTCGCGCTCCGGGCCGCGCACCATGTCGACGCCGTCCACCAGCACCCGGCCCCGCTCGGGCCGCAGCAGACCGATCACCGACTTCAGGAAGACGGTCTTGCCGGTGCCCGAGGGCCCCAGCAGCACCGTCACCTCCCCGGGCGGCAGCGTCAGCGTGACGTCCTCCCAGACGGTCTGGCTGCCGAAGGACTTGGTCAGCCCCTCGACGGTCACCTCGATCCCCATCCCGGCTCCTAGCCCTGGTCCGTGGTGCGGCGGTGCGGCAGGGCCGGCAGCTGGATCTCCGGCTCGCAGCCGTTCGGCTGGTCACTGGTCGGGGTGCAGATCGCGCCCTGCACCAGGTTGAGCGAGTTGCCCGGCCCGGAGACGGCCGCGGTGAAGAGCGCGTCCAGGTTCTCCGCCCCGTTCCCGCAGCCCTTGAACTCCGGTATCACCAGGTCCCGTTGGGAGAGCGGCCCGCCGCCGATCAGGGTGTAGTCGGGCTTGCCGTCGCCGCCGCCCGGCAGGTGGTCGTCCTGGCGGCCCTTCAGCTCCAGGTTCACCGGCCGGGCCGTGCGGCAGTTCGGGCCGACGTCCAGCGGGGTCCCGTTCACCTTCACGTCCCGCAGCCTGATCGACTGGTAGCCGCCGATGGTGAACTCGACCGGCTGGTCCCAGTCGGTGTTCCCGGTCGCCACGATGGTCAGCAGGCCCCGCGGCTCCAGCTCCATCACGGCGGTGGTCGGCATGAAGCCGTAGGTGAGGAAGGTGGTCTCGCTGGGCGGGAGTTGGAGGTAGCCGAGGTTGTCGGCCTCGAAGTACGGCTGCTGCCCCTCCGGCGGGTCCCAGAGCGTGACGAACCGCCGGCTCATGTTCACCGCGGTCAACGCGGGATGCCCGGCCGGGTCGTTGAGCACCGAGGCCTGGTGCTGCTTGCGCACGTTGGCGAAGCCGACCGCGTAGGCGCAGGCCCCCACCGGCGGGAACGGGCCGGTCTCCTCGTTCGGCACCACGAACGCGCCCTCGGGCACCGGCGGCAGCCTGGCCTGGTCCAACTCGCCCTCCGGGGCGGGCGGGCAGCTGTTCACCCCCGAGTGCGGCTGCTCCTGCGCCGCCACCGCGGCCGGAGCGCTCCCGGGCACGGCCCCGGACGGGGCACCCGGCACCGTGCCCGCCAGCAGCGCGGCCGCCAGGACGGCGGCCGGCTTCACGGGCACGGCAAGGCGACGCACCGCGTCCCTCATCTCTGGACTCCTCTTGGCTCGGGACGCAGGACAGTACGGCCGGGTAACAAGCCCTCACAAGCGATCGCACGCGGATCGTCGGGAGCGCTCTCCCCGGCCCGGATTTCCTGTCACCGGATGACAAAACGACCCTGACGGCCTGTCATCCGGTGCGTGTGTTCGTACCCGGACCCGGGCGGTGGCCCGGGTCCGGGTACGGGTGCCTCACGGGGAGGTGATGACCTGCGGGGCGCTCAGCACGTACGCGGCGTTGTAGACCGCCGGGTCGTTGTTGTTCAGCAGACCGAGGCAGGACCCGGAGACGTTGTACGCCCGCAGGTCACCGCCGCTGATGGTGAGGGTGTTGGTGGAGTTGCTGTAGCTGCCGGTCAGGGTCGCCGTCGAACCGGCGGTCGGGCCCTGGAAGTCGGCCGTGCAGCCGGCGCCGCTGATGTGGGCCTTCACCCCGGTCAGGGTGCCGGTGGTGACACCGGTGCCCGCGTTGTAACTGACCGCGTTCAGCGACCACGGCAGGCCCTGCGGGGTGACGCTGAAGGTGATGCCCAGCGGACCGGAGCAGCTGGTCCAACTCACCGAGGTGATCGAGGAGATGCCCGCGCCGGTGGCGGAGCTGGTGGCCAGCGTGCCGGCCGCGGAGGAGGAGGTGCAGGTCAGCTTGGTGCCGGTCTTGGTGTCGGTCAGCTTCGGCGAGGTCGCCTTGGCCGTCCAGGGGCCGCCCGGGCTGGCGGTCCAGCCGGCCAGCAGGCCGGAGGAGGCGGACTGGGTGCCGGCCGTCGCGGTGGTCGGGGCGAGCGTCATGCCGGCCACGGCGGCGAGAGACGCCGCAGCCACCAGGGCGCCCTTGACAGGCTTGCGCACGATGGGTCCTCTCTGTGGGGGCGGACCCGCCGGGGCACGACCAACTCTCCTGACGAAGAACTGAGTTGGCGCCGAGGCGAATCCGAGGAAGCGAGGCGCACGGGTGGGGCCGTCCTCGCTGGTCCCGGACATTACGCGCCGGTAATCAGGCCCCGCAACGGAGCCGGAACAGTTCCGGGATTCCCGGCCGCGCGCTGCGGATTTCTTGTTCCGGCGCTACCAGAAAACCCCCGCGCCGTTGTCCCGGAGTGAGCCCCGAGTCCCCCTCCGCGGCGCAGAGTGCCAATCCGTTAGCGGAACGCCGACCGGCAGTTCGACGTCACGACTGGTGCGCTGACGACCACTCGTGCCCTATCGTCAGCGAACCACCACACGTCGTATGCGTCCGGCCGCCCCCGGACGCCAGGGGGACTCATGGCCACGCCACGCCGGGCGCCCGGCTCCAGCTCGCCGCTCGACCAGGTGCCGCGCGAACTCGCCGCCGTGATGCGGCCCGAACTCCCGGGCCTGCTCAAGGAGATGGCCGCCGAGATCGTCGCCACCATCCCCGAGTACCGCGAACTCCTGGAAGGACCCGCCGCCCGCGTCATCCGGGTCGGCATCGAACAGAACATCGCCACCTTCGTCGACCAGGTCGCCGCCCCGACCGCCACCACCTCCCTGCGCGACGAGATCTGCCGCCGCTTCGGCCGCCACGAGGCCCTGGAGGGCCGCAGCCTCGACATGCTCCAGGACGCCTACCGGATCGGCTGCCAGGTCGCCCTGCGCCGGGTGCGCGCCGTCGGCCGCCGCCACAACCTCTCCGCCACCGTCCTGATGGCCTTCGCCGACGCCCTCTTCGCCTACATGGGCGAGATCGCCGAACTCTCCCGCGAGGGCTACCTCCAGGCCATGGCCGAACTCGGCGAGGAGCCCGACAACCGCCGCCGCCGGCTGCTGCGCCGCATCCTCAGCGGCACCGGCGCCGCCCGCACCGCCCTCGCCGAACTCGCCGACCACGCCGCCTGGCCGCTCCCCGACCACGTCACCCTGGTCGCCCTCGCCCCCGGCGCCCGCCCCCACCGCGGCGTCCTCGACCGCGACGTGCTGCTCGACCTCTCCGACCGCGAACCCCACCTGCTGTTACCCGGACCGCTCACCCCCGCCCGCCGCGAGGGCCTCACCGCCGCCCTGGCCGGCTGCCGCGCCGCCGTCGGCCTCACCACCCCGCTCGCCGAGGCCGCCGACTCGCTGCGCTGGGCCCGCCGGCTCCTCCCGTACACCACCGGCCCCCTGACGTACTGCCAGGACCACCTCGTCCACCTCTGGCTGCTCAGCGACCCGGCCCTGCTCCACCAGCTCGACCGGCACTACCTCGCCCCGCTCGCCGCCCTCACCCCCACCCGGCGCTCCCGGCTGCTCGACACCCTGCGCGCCTGGCTCACCACCCGGGCCAGCGCCCCCGACCTCGCCGAACAACTCGGCGTCCACCCGCAGACCGTCCGCTACCGGCTGCGCGTCCTGGACCGCGCCTTCGGCGAACGGCTCGCCGACCCGGAGTCCCGCTTCGCCACCGAGATCGTGCTCCGCGCCACCGCGCTCACCGGCCCGCCCCCGCCCGCGCGTTGACCGCCCGTCCAGGTGCGCTGCGGCACCCTTCCGCTCCGTGCGCGGAGCACCCAGGATGACCCCATGACGACCGCGATAACGCACCGCTACGTCGAGTCCGCCAGTGGCCTGCGCATGCACGTCGCCGAGGCCGGCACCGGACCGCTCGTCCTGCTCCTGCACGGCTTCCCCGAGGGCTGGTACTCCTGGCGCCACCAGCTCACCGCCCTCGCCGAGGCCGGCTACCACGCCGTCGCCCCCGACCAGCGCGGCTACGGCCGCACCAGCGGCCCGGACGCGGTGGACCAGTACACCATCCTCCAACTCGCGGGTGACGCCCTCGGGTTGATCCCCGCCCTGGGCGCCGACCGGGCCGTGGTGGTCGGCCACGACTGGGGCGCCCCGGTCGCCTGGCACACCGCCCTCTTCCGCCCCGACCTGGTCCGCGGGGTCGTCGGCCTCTCCGTCCCGCCCTACCCGCGGATGCCGGTGCGGCCCACCGAGCTGTTCCGCAAGGTCTTCGGCGACGCCTACTACATGCTCCACTTCCAGCGGCCCGGCGTCGCCGACGCGGAGCTCGCCCGCGACCCCGGCACCACCTTCCGCCGCCTGCTGGCCGGCCGCGCCGCCGACCCGGCCGGCCTCACCCCGCTGGTCCCCGAGGGCAAGGGCTTCCTCGACGCCTTCCGCTCCCCCGAGACCCTCCCGGCCTGGCTCACCGAGGCCGACCTCGCCCACTTCGCCGCCGAGTACGCCGCGTCCGGCTTCACCCGCCCGCTCAACTGGTACCGCAACCTCGACCGCAACTGGGAGCTCACCGCCCCCTGGCAGAACGCCCGCATCCGCACCCCGGCCCTGCTGGTCGTCGGCGACCGCGACCTGGTCGTCGCCAACGACGCCGCCAAGGCGCTCATCGCCACCCTCGACCAGCACGTCCCCGAACTCGCCGCGCCCGTCTGGCTCACCGACTGCGGCCACTGGACCCAGCAGGAGAAGCCCGCCGAGGTCAACGCCGCCCTGCTCCGCTTCCTCGACGACCTGGGCTGACGGAACGCCGGAGGGCCCGGGCGGCCTCATGAGCGCCCGGGCCCTGCCGCCACATCCGCCTACTGCCCCATCACGTACCGGACCGTGGGACCGGTGGTCCACCCACCGTCCACCGCCAGCTCCGCACCGGTGATGTACGAGGCCTCGTCCGAGAGCAGGAACACCGTGGCCGCGGCGATCTCCGGCGCCTCGCCGACCCGGCCCATCGGGGTGTTCGGGTAGTTCCCCTCCCCGCGCTCGATGCCCACCTGCGCCGTCATCGGCGTGTAGGTCATGCCCGGGTGCACCGAGTTGACCCGGATCCGGTCGACGCCGAGCTCCACCGCGCCGATCTTGCTCAGCCCGCGCACCGCCCACTTGGAGGCGCCGTAGCCCGCCGTCAGCGCCAGGCCCATCAGCCCGGCCGCCGAGGAGATGTTCACGATCGAGCCGCCACCGGCCTCCCGCAGCGCCGGGACCACGGCCTTCATGCCGATGAACACCCCGGTCAGGTTGATGTCCACCACCTTGCGGAAGTGCTCCACCGACTCGTCCACCAGGAAGCTCCCGGTGGAGATGCCCGCGTTGTTCACCAGCCCGTGCACCCCGCCGAACTCCGCCACCGCGAAGGCGACCACCGCAGCCCAGTCCGCCTCCGAGGTCACGTCGTGGTGGTGGTAGCGGGCCCGCTCCCCCAACTCGGCGGCGGTGGCCCGGCCCTCCTCGTCCAGCACGTCGGTGATCACCACGTTGGCACCGGCCGCCACCGCCTGGCGGGCCGCCTCGGCACCCAGGCCGCGGGCTCCGCCGGTGATCAGGACGGTCTTGCCGTTGAGCTCGGTCATGACTTCTTGCTCCCTTGCGATGGTGGTGCTCGGTGCTCCCGGACGGCGGGGTGGCGCCGCCCGGCGTGTGTGGCGCCGCGTCCGGCGGGTCAGCCGTCGGTGTCGAGCGCGGGCAGCGGTGCCGTGAGCATCGCCCCGGCCATCGCCACCAGATCCGCCCGGAACAGCGCGTCCCCCGTCAACAGCCGCTCGCCCGACTCCAGTTGACGGGCCCGCTCCGCCAGCGCCGCGCCGACCAGGATCAGCGCCAGGTCGATCCGCTCCAGCCGTACCGGCTCGGGCAGTTCGAGCAGCGAGGTCTCCAACTCCCCGATCAGGCGCCAGTACCCGCCCCCCGCGAGGTGCGGATGCGGCTCCCGCGTCCGGATGCCGCTCCGGTAGCTGATCTGCGCCGCGATCCGCAGCCCGTCCCGCCCCGCGTCACTCGCCAGCTCGGCCGCCTCGGATGCCACCAGCGCGTCCAGCAGCACCGGGAGCGGCTGCCCCTCCGGTCGCGGCAGCAGCGCGTGCAGGGACCGCTCGGCCCGCTCCTGCCGTTCGCGCATCACGGCGTCCAGCAGCCCCTCCCGCGAGCCGAAGTGGTACTGGACGGCGGAGGGGTTGGACTGCCCCGCCAACCTGACCACGTCGCGCAACTGGGCACCGTGCACGCCCTGTTCGGCGAACAGACGGGCACCGGCCCGGATCAGACGGTCACGGGTGGGCGTGCCACCCGCCGGAGTTCTCGGCATGCCTCCACTCTAATGCTGACCATTATTAAAGTCGAACGCCCGTCGGACCCACCCCGGATTGCCGAAGGAAGATCATCAACTAGTAGTCTGCCTGCGCAACACGGCGCGACGAAGGGGAGAGCGATGGCGCGGGTTGCGGTGGTCGGCGGAGGAATCAGCGGGCTGGGCACGGCCCTCATGCTCGGACGGCGCGGCCACACGGTCACCGTCTTCGAGCAGGACGACCGGCAGGCCGGGGCCGATCTGGACCAGGACTTCTACCACTGGAAGCGACCCCGGGTACCGCAGGCCAACCACCCGCACTCCTTCCTCGCACCGGTCCGCACCGTCCTGCGCGCCGAACTCCCGGACGTCCACGCCGAGCTGCTGGCACGCGGAGCCCGCGAGTACCACGACTTCGACTGGTTCGGGCAGCACCCCCCGCACCGGGCCGGCGACGAGGACCTGGTGACCCTGCGCACCCGCCGCATCGTCCTCGAGACCGCCCTGACCACCGCCGTCCGGCGCGAACCCGGCGTCCGGGTCCGGCGCGGCCGCCGCGTCGAGGGCCTGACCTTCCGTCAGGACTCCCCCACCCGGGTCACCGGCGTACGGACGGACTCCGCCACCCACCCGGCGGACCTCGTCGTCGACACCTCCGGCCGCCGCTCCCCGGTCCCCGGCTGGCTGACCGCCGCCGGCTGCCGCCCACCCGTGGTCGAGAGCCACCGCGCCGGCATCGCCTACCTCTGCCGCTGGTACCGCCTGCGCCCCGACGGCCCGCGCGACCCCGGGCGGGTGAAGACCGGCTCCGACGCACCGTTCGCCCTCGCGGGCGTCTTCCCCTCCGACAACGACACCTTCGCCGTCAGCGTGGTGCTCTCCACCGGCGACCCGACCCGCAGCGCACTCCTCGACCCCGCCGTCTTCGAGGCCGTCGCCCGCCGCTTCCCCGCCTCCGCCGCCTGGCTGGCCCTCGACCCCGAACCGCAGACGCCGGTCCTGGCGATGGCCGGGCTCGACAACCGCTGGACCTCACTCGTCGACGACACCGGCCCCGTGGTGACGGGCCTGGTCAACGCCGGCGACAGCCTCGTCCACACCAACCCCACCCTCGGGCACGGCGTCGCCCTCGGCCTGCGCGCCGCCCAACACCTCGCCGCCCACGCTGACCGGATCGCCGCCGACCCCACCGAGTACCACGCCTGGACGGTCCGCGAACTCCGCCCGTGGTTCGACGCCCAGGTGACCGCCGACCGCGGCAACGAGCAACGCCTCACCGGGACTTCGCCCTCCCCCGACCTCCGCGCCGCCGCCCGCGCCGCCTGCGCCTTCGACGACCCGGTCGTCATGCGCGCCCGCGCCCAGGTCCGCCACCTCCTGAAGCCGGCGGCGGACGCCTACGGCAGCGAGGAGGTGGACCGCGCCGTCACCGACTGGCTCGCCGCCCGCCCTGACTTCGCACCGACCCACGACGGTCCGACCCGGGCCGAGTGGGACGCCCTCATCCCCGGCTGAGCCGAGAGGGCGAAGGGCCCCGCCTCCGTCAGTACCTCTGTCAGTCGAGGCAGAACTCGTTCCCCTCGACGTCCCGCATCACGATGCAGGACTCGTTCTCCTCGTCGGCGTACAGCACCACGTCGCATACGGCGCCGAGCGCCACCAACCGGTCGCGCTCGGCCTCCAGCACCGCCAACCGCTCGGCCCCCACCAGCCCGGTGCCGGCCCGCACGTCGACGTGCACCCTGTTCTTGGCGACCTTCCCCTCCGGCACGGACTGGAAGAAGAACCGCGGCCCCTCCCCCGTGGGATCCACCGCCGCCGACCAGGCCCCCACCCCCGAGGCCGGCAGCGTACTCACGTACTTCTCCCAGTCGGCGAAGCCCTCCGGCGCCGCCGGAGCGACGTAACCGAGCACCTCCCGCCAGAAGCGGGCGACCCGCTCCGGCTCGGCGCAGTCGAACGTGATCTGGACTTTCCTCAGTACGGCCATCCGGTCACCGTAGCAACGAAGACGATCACAGGCACCAGGATTTTCCGCCCCGGAAACGCAGAGAAGCCCCCTGACGAATCGTCAGGGGGCTTCTCTTGAATGATTGTTCGGCGGCGTCCTACTCTCCCACAGGGTCCCCCCTGCAGTACCATCGGCGCTGTGAGGCTTAGCTTCCGGGTT
>NZ_JBSGEL010000082.1:0-33208 GCF_053602875.1 Kitasatospora sp. NPDC004289
AACCAGATCAGGTTCCAGGCGAGGATCACCGCGACGATCGGGACGACGATGTTGCGCACCCACGAGGGCAGCGACTTCCAGAACGGACGCTCACTTGCAAGTGAAACTCCGTACCCGGCACACGGGTCGTTTCGTTCCCCTTCGCGCAGTTCCCCGCGCCCCCGGCATGACCACTTTCGCGCGCCCTAGAAGAGCCCGTCGGCCAGGCCGTCCAGGGTGGCGTCCTCGGGGGGGAGGTGGGTGCGGCCGGTGAGGAGGTCGCGGAGGTAGCGCTCCAGGGGGTGGCGGCGGCTGAGGCCGGGGTTGCCGGTGAGGGTGACGGCCTGTTGGACGGCGGCGGTGGCGGCGCGGTTGATCAGGAGCTGGGCCGCCCCGGTGCGCTGGGCGGCGGTGCGCTCGCCCCGGTCGACGCGGGCGGCCAGCCCGTGCAGGAGCTCCTCGGCCCCGATCAGCGAGGCCTCGATCTCGGCCACCGCGGCGCGGTACCGCGGCAGGGTGGAGAGCGGCTCCGTCAGGTTGGCCGGGGTACGGCGGCCCAGGAAGGTGACCAGCCACTGCTGGGCGGCCCGGGCGACGCCCAGGTGCACGGCGGAGAGGGCGAGTTCGCGCCAGGCGCGGGAGACCTGGTCGGCGGCCTCCGCCGCCGGGTCGGCCCTGCGGGCGGGTGCCAGGCCCACCACCGCGTCGGCGGCCACCGCGACCTCGCTGAGCTGCACCTCCTGGCCGGCCGCCGCCCGCAGGCCCAACTGGTCCCAGACCGGGTCGAGTTCGATGCCGGGACTGTCCCCGCGGACCAGGAACCAGCCGGTCCGCGGCGGCTCCTCCTCGGTCCGGGCCCGGACCGCCATCCAGGCCAGCGCCTCGGCCCCGGCGCACCAGCCCTTGCGCCCGTTCAGCCGCCAGCCCTGGCCGTCCCGGCGGGCCACCGTGTCGGGGCGTTGGCCGGGCTCGGCGGGCAGGGTGTTGAGCAGGGCCGGGCCGCGGCGGGATTCGGTCAGCAGGCGGCGGTAGAGCGCGGCGGGCCAGCCACCGGTGCGGGCCTGCTCCGCGTGGACCAGCAGGGTGTCGGCGGCGAGCAGGGCCACCGAGGCGTCACCCCGGCCGAGTTGGGCCAGCAGCTGGACGGTCTCGGCCAGCCCGGCACCGGGGCCGCCGTAGCGGCGGCCGACGGTGAGGGTGAGCAGGCCGGCCTCGTGCACGGCCTCGATGCCCTGGTAGGGGAAGGTGGCGTCCCGGTCGTGCTCCTCCGCGCGGGCCGCCAGCAGGTCGACCACGCGGGGCAGGCGGGCGAGGGCGTCCGGGACGGACGGGGTGCCGTCGGTGACGGTCATGGCGGGGTGCCTCCGGGGCGGCTGCGTGGTGCGCTGCGGACTGCGGACGACGCGCCGTCACCCGCTCGGGGGGCGCGCTCGGTGCCGGGACGCGGCGGTCCGGAGATTGGCTGCTTTTCAGCCCCGGGGCACGCCGCCGGAGGAGTGGCTCCCCCTCAGCCGGCCGGACAGACCGCGCTCGCGGTGCGCCGCAGGTCGAGGTAGCTGCGGCGGGTCAGCAGCGGGCGGTGCGGCATGCCGGTGACTGTACGAAGCATTGATCACGAGCGTCAAGCAAGGCCCGGAAGGTGGACCTCCGGGGCCGTCAGCCCTGCTGGAACATCTCCGCCGGGAGCGGCTTGAGCAGCTGGTACAGGTCGTCCGCGATCGGACGGTCCCAGGAGGCGATGGTCACCTGGACGCCGTCGCTGCGGCCGAACTGGGCGCAGAACACGCGCTCCTCACTGACCTTCACCTTCCGGACGATCAGCAGGTCGTCGCCGAGCATGACCGGGAAGTCCTCGGCCGAGACGAAGTCGACCGGCTCCTCGTTCTCCAGCGCGGTGAGCAGCTGACGGATCTCGAACGGGACTCCGTCGGCCGCGTCGCGGGCCGGCGAGCCCTCCGGGAGGTTGCCGATGAACATCGCGGGGCCGCGGCCGCCGAACAGGTCGTACCGGAGGAAGATCCCCTGACACGAACCGTCCGGGCCGCTCATGATCATGGCGCCGAAGTCACCGGGCCAGTCGCCCGGGTCCATCGCGAGCACGTCGAAGTCCGGGCCCGCGGGGGTGCCGGAGCGGCGGCGGAGAAATGACATGACGCCATCGTACGGTGCGGTCACGCCCTGCTCACGGGGCGGGTGGGTGCTCGGGCCGAGATCCACGCTCAGAGACCAATGTTGACTCTGAGCAACCGTCCGGGCTACGTTCGGTTCAGCACGACAGCCGCTGTGGGCATCGGTCCACCGGGGGGCGGCTTGTCGCAGCGCGCCCGCGTGCGCGTTCCCTCACTGCACATAGTCGTGCGACACACCGAACCATCTGCCCAAGCGTTTTCCGCTGTCCGTCGACCGTCGAGTAGCGTCAAGCAGAGCAGGAACGACCACAGACCGCACTTCGTTTTTTCACACACAAGCCAGGTTCGCGGGGCCCCGCCCGTCGCAGCTCGCGAACCTGCCCGGTAGACCGCCGCGTGGGGGCGTGCGGATACCGGGCACCGGCACCGGACGTCGAGTCGCTCTCGATCCCGGGGCCATCCCTCCCGGCGACGCGTACCGAGGTACGTCAGGGGTTCACACGGGAGGGGGCCCGGCACTCGTGCCGGACCGCACAGCAGGCGCCGTGCCTGGACGCGTGGGGGCGTTGGGCACGGCGTCTGTCTGGTCATACTGTGAGCCGTTACTTGTCGAACAGTCAACGACTATCCGACCATCAGATTTCTTTCCGGTGTTCCGGGGCCTGCGGCCGCTCCTCCGATCTGACGGAGAACCTCCGAGGCCGGGCCCCACGGGACCTGACGGAGTGTCCGCTCAGACCGGGTCGAACTCCCCGTCCCGCGCACCCAGGACGAAGGCCCGCCACTCGGCCGGCGTGAAGACCAGGACCGGGCCCTCCGGCTCCCGCCCGTCCCGCATCGCGATGAAGCCGTCCACGAAGGCGATCTGCACGTCCCCCGGCCCCTGGCTGCTGGAGAGCCACTCGGCCCCGGTCAGGTCCAGATCCGGCTTCTTCTGCTCGGTCACTGACATGTCCCCTCTCCCTCTGTCGGACGAAGGCCCAGCGTAGCCAGCCCTCCCCGCCCGGGCGCCGCTTGCCGTCAACCGCCGTCTCCCCAGGGGCAGATGAGCCGTTCGGGTGCGGTGCGCGGGCGCGCTGTGCTAGGAGCGGCCGTCCGAATCGTGCTGCGCGCGGCGGGCGGCTGCGAGAGGGTTGGTCCAACGACCCGTCAGACCGCGCACCGCGCAGGCCCCGAGGAGCAGCCATGGACCGCCGGGAGGACCCCCGGGCCGATGTGATCCCCATCTCACAGGCCCCCTCCGCCCCGCACCCGGCCCCCGAGGCGGCGCCCCCTCCCCCGCCGCGGCCGGGCGGGCCCGGGCAGGTCGGCCGGGTGGGCGTGGTGCTGGTCTCGCACAGCCAGCGGCTGGCCGAGGCCGTGGCCTCGCTGGCCACCGGACTGACCAGGGCGACCGACCCGGCGCCGGTGGCCGCCACCGGCGGGAGCCTGGCCGACGGCCTGGGCACCAGCGCGGTGCTGGTCGCGGCGGCGGCCCGGCGGGTGGACCAGGGGCACGGGGTGGCGGTGCTGGCCGACCTCGGCAGCGCGGTCGGCACCGTGCGGGCGCTGCTGGCCGAGGCGGACGAGCACGGACTGCCCTTCCCCGTCCGGCTGGCCGACGCCCCCTTCGTCGAGGGGGCGGTGGCGGCCGTGGCCACCGCCTCGGCCGGCGGGGACCTGGCCGCCGTGCTGGACGCGGCCGAGGAGATGTACCGCCAGCGCAAACTCTGAGCCCCGGGGGCGCGAGGACGTACGTGGTTACACCGGAGGCGCGAGGAACTGCGCGAATCGGGAGGCGGCCCACCGGCAACTGAACCACCGTCAGCCAGTTGCACGTGCTGCCTTTCCACAGCGCGCAGTTCCCCGCGCCCCCGGCATGACCACCGACCCGCGCCCCCGGGGTGGCCGCTCTGCCCCGTTTGCGGCACGTCGGGCCTGGTGCGTCGATACGATGCGGCGCAGTGCGCCCGGGGCGGGAGACCCCGGGCCGACAGGTGGGGGGAGTACGACAGATGCGGGTGGTCGTGACCGGCGGAGCCGGTTTCATCGGGGCCAACCTGGTCCGCGCGCTGCTGGACCGGCCCGAGGTGGCCGAGGTCGCGGTGGTGGACAACCTGAGCACCGGGAGCAAGGCCAACCTGGACGGTGTCGACGTGACACTGTACGAGGGAACCATCCTGGACCCGGCACTGCTGGACGAGGCCTTCGCCGGGGCCGAAGCGGTGGTGCACCTGGCCGCGCTGCCCTCAGTGCCGCGCTCGGTGGCCGATCCGCTGGCCAGCCACCACGCCAACGCGACCGGCACCCTGGAGGTGCTGGAGGCCGCCCGCCGGGCCGGCGTCGGCCACGTGACCGCGGCCTCCTCGTCCTCGGTCTACGGGGCGAACCGGGAGCTGCCCAAGCGGGAGACCATGCGGACGGCGCCGATGAGCCCGTACGCGGTCAGCAAGCTGGCCACCGAGGCGTACCTGGCGGCCTATCACCACTGCTACGGGCTGGGCGTGCTGCCGCTGCGCTTCTTCAACGTCTTCGGCCCGCTCCAGCCGGCCGGGCACGCCTACGCCGCCGTGGTCCCGGCCTTCCTGGACGCCGCGCTGGCCGGGCGGCCGCTGAGCGTGCACGGGGACGGCGGCCAGAGCCGGGACTTCACCTACGTCGGCACCGTCACCCAGGTGATCAGCGAGGCCGTGGTCCGCAAGGTGGTGCACGCCGACCCGGTCAACCTGGCCTTCGGCACCCGCACCTCGCTGCTGGAACTGATCGGCCTGCTGGGCGAGGTGCTCGGCGAGACCCCGCAGGTCGAGCACACCGACCCGCGGCCCGGCGACGTCCGCGACTCCCAGGCGGACAACGCCAGGTTGCGCGAGCTGTTCCCCGAGGTCGTGCCGGTGCCGCTGCGGGAGGGCCTGGAGCGCACGGCGGCCTGGTTCCGCACGCTCTGACCGCCCCCGTGAGGGGGTGTCAGGCCGGGTCGCCGGTGCCGGGGGTGAAGCTGAAGGCGGCCTCGGCCTTCCCGGCCAGCGCCAGTTCGAGCCGGTAGCGGACGTACTCGTCCAGCTCCAGCTCCGCCAGCTCGGCCAGGGTGAACCAGCGGACCTCCAGGGACTCGTCGTCGTTCACCCTGGCCTCGCCGGAGACGGCGCGGCAGCGGAAGGTCAGGTCCAGGTACTGGGCCCGGTCCCCGTTGGGGTAGCTCATCATCGGGGAGACCGTGACGGCGCTGAGCATCTCGGGCTCGGCCACCACGCCGGTCTCCTCGAACACCTCGCGGACCAGCCCCTCGGCGGGCTGCTCCCCCGGGTCGAGGATGCCGCCGACGATCCCCCAACGGCCGGAGTCGCTGCGGCGGTTGAGCAGCACCCGGCCCTCCTCGTCGCGGACCACGGCGCCGACGCCGGTGAGCCAGAGCGGACGGGTGCCGACGAGGGAGCGCAGTTCCGCCAGGAAGGAAGGAATAGCCATGGTCCGAGACTATGCCGTCCGGAGGTGCGCATGGACTCCCACCCGTCCCCGGAGGGCGTGCGGAACCTGATCGACGGTCAGGCCTCGATCGGGACGGTGATCCAGTCCGGCACGATCGGGCAGGTCAACCTGGCGGCCCGGGCCGAGGTGCGGACCGCGCTGGACGGGCTGCGCTCACGCGGGCGGGTGTTCGTCGGGCGGCAGCCGGAGCTCGACCGGCTGCTGGAGCTGCTCCGTCCGGAACCGTCCGCCCCGGCGGACCCCGGGGAGCCGCAGCCCGGGTCCGCAGCGGGCTCCCCCACCGCACCGACCCGCTCACCTTCGGGCTCCGGCTCGGATCAGGGCTCCGGCTCCGGCTCGCTGGAGGAGCTCGCCGCCCGGCACGGGCTGTCGACCTGGGCCCCGCCGGCCCCGGGGCCGGACGGCCCCCGGACCGAGTGGCGGATGACCCGGGCCGACGGCACCTTCGGCCCGCTCCCGGAGAACCTGCGGCTGCTCGCGCGCCGGAGCCCCTCCGGACAGATGCTGCCGCTGCCCTACGCCTATCTGGAGGAGCCACCGAGCCCCGCGGAGCCGGTGCCGGCGGTGCCCGAGGCGGAACCCGGTCCGGCCGCCGTGGCGGTGATCAGCGGTCCGGGCGGGGCGGGCACCACCGAACTCGCCCTGCAGGCCGCCCACCTGGCCCGGGAGCGGGGTGACTTCCCCGGCGGTGTGCTCTTCCTCGACCTCCGGGGCCACCGGCCGGACGGCCGGGTGGAGCCCGGCGCGGCGCTCGGCACGCTGCTGGAGGCGCTCGGCGTCCCCGCCGCCGAACAGCCCGCCGGCAGCCGGAGCGCGAGCAGCTCTACCGCTCGCTGCTGGCCGCGCGGGAGGGTGCGGTGCTCGTGGTGCTCGACGACGCGGCCGCAGTGCCGCAGGTGCTCCCGCTGCTGCCGGGCGATCCGCGCACCCGGGTGCTGGTCACCTCCCGGCACTCGCTCGGTCTGCCAGGCGCCGAGGTGGTCGAGCTGGCCGCCCTCGGCCGCGCCGACGCGCTGGAGGCGCTGCGGCTGCACGTCCGGGCCTCCGGTCCGCGCGAGGGCCACCGGCAGCGGGGCCGTCGGGACGGCCGCTTCCGGCGGGAACCGGAGGCGGCCGAGGCGCTCGCCGTCCAGTGCGGGCGGCTGCCGCTGGCCCTGCGGATGGTGGCGGCGCTGCTCGCCGAGGACCCGGAGCTGACCCTCGCCGAGTTGGCCGGGGAGCTGGCGGACCGGCGGACGGCGCTGGACGGCATCGCCGACCGGGAGCGGACCCTGCGGGCGGTCATCGACGTGTCGTACCGTCACCTGCCGGCGGACCAGGCCCGACTGCTGCGGCTGATGGCACTGGCGCCCTTCCCGCTCACCACCGACACCGCCACCGCACTGGGCGGCGGATCCGAGCGGACCACCCGCCGCCTGCTGCGCGGCCTGGTCCGGTCCCATCTGGTGACCGGCAGCGGCGGAGGGCAGGGGCGCTGGGAGCTGCCCGACCTGATCCGGCTCTTCCTGGAGGGGCTGCCCACCGAGCCCGCGGAGCCCACCGAGGCCGCGGAGGCCGCAGAGCCTGCGGAGCTCGCGGACGAGGAGGCCGCCCAGGCCCGGATCCGGCTGCTGCTGGTGTACGAGGGCCGCACCCGGGCGGCCGCCGAGGACCTGTTCGCGACCGCTCCCCGAGGTGGCCGGTCGGTGGCGGTCCGGCAGGCCCAGGCGCTGAACTGGCTGGACGAGGTGCTCGCGGAGGCGGTGCTGCTGGCCACCGGCGAGGGCCCGGCGGACCTGCGGATGCTGCTCTGCCACAACCTGGAGCGGTACCTGGAGCGCCGTCACCTGCCGGACACCGGGCTGCTGGTGGCCGAGACCCTGCTGGCGCTGACCCTCGAACTGGCCGAGACCGGGCTCCGGCCGGAGTTGGCGCGGGGACTGCCCCGGATGGTCCGGGACGCGTACTGCTCGCTGGGCTCGGCCCTGCTGGCGGTCCGTCAGCCCCGGGCCGCGGCGGCCTGCTTCGAGGAGGCCGTGGAGCGGGCCCGCGCCGACGGGGATCTCCGGGACGAGGCGCTGGCACTCTCCGGGGTGAGCCGGGCCCTGGCCGGGCAGGACCGCGGGGAGGAGGCGGTGACCGTGCTGCGTCGGGCCCTCGCCCTGCTGGACGGCCCGCCGGAGCCGGCCCCGGAGCTGAGCGCGGAGCGGGACCCGGAACTGGGCCCGGAGCGGGACGCCCTCCGGCTGGCGCTCGGTCGGGCCCTGCTACGGGAAGGCGACGCCGAGGGCGCACTCGCCGAGTGGCGGCGGATCGCGGAGCCCGGGGCCTCGGACGAGGTGGACCGGGAGGTGGCGCGGGCGCTGCTCGCGCTCGACCGGGCTCCCGAGGCGGTCGCGGTCCTGCGCGGGGTGCTCCGGCGGGCCACCGAGGCGGAGCAGGTGTTCCGGGCCACCTCCACCCGGCTCGCGCTGGGCGAGGCCCTGGTGGCGGCGGGCGGGGCGGCCGAGGCCGCCGAGGTGCTGCGGGTCGTCGAACTGGCGGGCGCCATGAACGAGGACCACTGGCTGGTCGCCCGTTCCTGGCGGTGGCTGGCCACGGCCCACCGGGAGCTCGGCGAGCCGGACCGGGCCGGTGAACTCCTCCGGCACGCCGTCGCGCTGGCCCGGCGGACCGACGACGCCGAGCTGCTGGTGGAGATCGGCAACGCCCGGCAGGTGGCCGAGGAGCCGGCCGAGGCGGCGCAGGCCTGGGGGCTCGCGGTGGACTGCCTGGTGCGCACCGGCGACCTGCCCGGGGCACGCTCGGTGCTCGGCCAGGCGGCCGACGCGCTGGAGCGGCTGGACGGCCGGCCCGAGCTGCGGGAGCTGGTGCCGGAGCTGCGGGCCCGGGCGGCGGCGTTGGCCGAGCTGGAGCGCGGGCTCGCGGCGGAGACCGGGGCGGGCTGACCGTCCGTCAGGCGGGCGGTGCCATGGGACGGGCCGGGGAGCCGATCACCGTGGTGCCGTCCGGGACGTCCCGGGTGACCACGGCGGCGGCACCGACGAAGGCCAGCCGGCCGAGCTTGCGGCCCTGGAGCACGACGGCGTTGCTGCCGACGGTGGCGCCGGGCTCGGCGTGCACGGAGCCGGAGACGTTGCCGCCCGGATAGACCGTCACCAGCTCGGTCAGCACGGTGTCGTGACCGACCGTCGCGTTGTAGTGCACCTGACTGTGCGGCCCGATCCGGACGTTGCTGGAGACGTACGCCCCGCCCATCACCAGGCAGCCCGGCCCGAGCGTGGTCTCCGGGCCGACGATCGCCCGGGGGTGCACCAGCGTGGCGGCCCGGCCGCCGAGGCCGTCCAGGACCGCGGCCAGCCGCTCCCGCACCCCGGGGTCGGCGATCCCGATCAGGTACGGCGCCCCGGCGGGCAGCTCGGCCGGCGCCAGCACCGGCAGTCCGCGCACCGTGCCGCCCTGCGCCCGGTCGTCGAGGAAGCCGGCCACCGGCACTCCGGCGGCGAGGGCGGTGTCCAGCGCCTCGCGGCCGACGCCGCCGGCTCCGGCGATCCACAGGGGCTCGGTCATGAATGGTGTCCTCTCGGGCGAACGTGGCTACGCCCTCGGGGGCGCGGGGAACTGCGCGGGTCGGAAGGCGGCTCACCGGCAACTGAACCACCATCGGCCAGTTGCCGGTGCTGCCTTTCCACCGCGCGCAGTTCCCCGCGCCCCCGGTGTGGCCACTGTCAGGAGGCTTCCTCGACCGGGATGCGCGGGGCGGTGGCCTGGCGGGGAAGGACGATGCGGGTCGTGGTGGTGGCGACCGGGACGGGGAAGCCCGGGTTGACGCCGCCGGCGGCGGTGATGCCGGTGGGGCGCAGGAGCATGCGGGCGGTCATGACCAGGATCCGGAGGTCCAGGCCGAGCGAGCGCCTGGCGATGTACTCCAGGTCCAGCTCGATCCGCTCGGGCCAGGTGATGGAGTTGCGGCCCTTGACCTGGGCCCAGCCGGTGAGGCCGGGCCGGACGGCGAGACGGCCGCGCTGCCGCTCGGAGTAGTGGACGACCTGCTCGGGCAGGGTGGGCCGGGGCCCGATCACGCCCATGTCGCCGCGCACCACGTTCCACAGCTGCGGCAGCTCGTCGAGACTGGTCTTGCGGAGCAGGGCGCCGAGCCGGGTGATCCGGGGAGCGTCCGGCTCGTCGGGGTGGCGCTTGTCCCGCATGGTGCGGAACTTGAGGATGCTGAACTCCTGACCGGCCCGGCCGGTCCGGGTCTGTCGGAAGATCACCGGGCCGCCCATGGTGCAGCGGATCAGGATCGCGATCACCAGCCCCAGCGGGAGCGCGATGCTCCCGGCCAGCACGGTGACCACGAGGTCCCCCCCTCGCTTCATCTTCTTCTCCCCCAGCGGGTGTGGTGGTGAGGTGGCGTCAGCCGACCGGCCAGGCCAACCGCTTGGCTCTGGCCACCGCGGCGTAGGTCTCGAGCGAGACCCGCGCGACGGCGCGTTGGTCGAACGTGGCCAGGGCGCGGCGACGGGCGGCCGCGCCCAGCTGCTCACGCAGGTCCGGCTCGGTGAGGAGCCGGTCCAGCGCGGTGGTGAGGGCCCGGGCGTCGCCGGGCGGGGTGAGCAGCAGGTGCTCGCCGTGGGTGCCGATCTCGCGGCACCCGCGGATGTCGCTCAGCACCATCGGCAGACCGCTGGCGGCGGCCTCCATGGCGGAGCGGGAGAACCCCTCCCGGTAGGAGGGGAGCACGAAGACGTCGAGCGCGGCGTAGACCTGCGGCATGTCGGAGCGGCTGCCGAGGTACTCGACGCCCCGCTCCTCCTCGGCCAGCGCGTCCGGCTTGTCCGCGTCCTGCGGGCCGACCCAGACGAACCGGGCCTTCCCGGCCAGCGCGCGGGCCGCCTCGGCGTACTCGACGATGCCCTTCTCGGCGACCCGGCGGCCGACCCCGCCGACCAGCAACTCGTCGTCCGCGACACCCAGTCCGGCCCTGATCCGGGCCCGGGCCTCGGGGTCGGCGCCGAACCGGGAGAGGTCCACGCCGTTGCCCACCACCCTGGAGCGGCGGGCCGGGACGGCGCGCGAGAGGGTCTTGCGGTCCTCGCCGTTCTGGTAGAGCTCGGCGTGCGAGAAGCGGGCCGCGAAGGCCTCGGCGCCCAGCACGAAGGCCCGTTTGGCGATCGGGTCGTGGGCCTGGGCCCAGAGGCCGTGGCAGGTGTTGACCACCACCGGCACCCCGGCCAGCCGGCCGAGGATCCGGCCCATCACGCCGGTCTTGGGGTTGTGGGTGTGCAGCACGTCGGGCTCGATCCGGCGCAGCACCGCGAGCAGTTCGCGGGCGGCGGCCAGGTCGGCCTTCGGCTCCCAGGCGCGGGTCAGCGCGTGCAGCGGCTCGTGCCGGACCCCGATCGCGGTGAGCTGCTCGACGTAGGGGCCGGGGGCGCTGATGCCGTAGGTCTCGAAGCCGGCCTCCAGGTCCACCTTGAGCTCGGTGGCGAGCAGCAGCTGGAGGCTCATGTCGACGGTGGTGAGGTGGGCGACCCTGAGCGGGCGGCCGTGCGGGCCGCGCAGGCGGGGTGACGGGGCACCGGGTGACAGGGCGTCAGGCACGGGCGCCGACCGCCTTCGCGGTGGCCACGATCCGGGCGTAGGCCCGTTCGGGTATCAGGCGGCCGTAGAGCTTGGCCCGGTAGAAGTCGATCGGGTCGGTGCGCCGGACCGGCACCCGGGCGAACCGGGCCGGGTCGAAGCCGGGCAGGTTGCGGCCGACCTGGCCGGTGGCCGAGGTGCGGAAGCGGGCCCGCAGGGCGGCGTCCAGGTGCGGGACGGGGACGCCCCAGGTGTAGGCGAAGTGCTGGGGCCGCACCCCGAGGCGCTCCTCGATGTCGTCGTTGCACCCGTCCAGCTCGTCGGTGGAGAGCAGTTCGGGACGGACGTGGGTGCGGGTGTGGTTGGCCACCGTGCACAGGCCGGAGTCGACGAGCTCGCGCAGCTGCTCCCAGCTGAGGCCGGGCGCACCGGTGTCCTTGGCGGTGGCGCCCTCCCAGCGCATCGGGCCGCCGACCTGGCCGCTGGCCAGGTAGATGGTGAAGGGCAGGCCGCGCTCCTTGAGCAGCGGCCAGGCGTTCTCGTACACGTCGGCGAAGCCGTCGTCGAAGGTGATCACGGTGCTGGGGGTGCGGCGGCCGGCCGCGAGGCGGTCGGCGGCCTCGTCCAGACCGGTCACCCGGCCGGGCGGCAGCTCGGCGAGCAGGTCCATCTGGGCGGTGAAGTCGGCCGTGGTGACGTCGAGTTCGTCGCTGGATCCGCCGCCCACCCGGTGGTAGATGAGCACCGTGGCACCCTCGCCGGGGACGGCCCCGGCAGCCCGTGCCAACTGCTGTTTCACCCTGCCCCGGATGCCTCCGGACGCAGCACTGCCCGCCATCGTTCCCCCCTCGGCGCCACCCTCCCCGGCGGCGCAAGTGGCCTTGCGCCCGGCAGCGGTCGGCGGCCGGGCGAGCCCAGACTAGGGGGATGCGTGGGGCTGGTGCCGGGAACTTGTGAAAGAAAAGCGCAGATAGGCCGAAAATCGGCCGGTCCGATCAGAACGCGGCACCGCGCGGTGCCGGAGGTGTCACGCAGCGCTGCCCTTCGGCGCGCCAGGGCCCGTCAGCACACTCCGGAGCCCGTCAGGACGCCCCTGAGCCCGTCAGAGCGCCGATCCGCCGTTCGGGCGGAGGCGGGCGAACGCGACCCGGGCCAGCAGCAGCACCCCGGCCGCCAGGCAGCCGGCGACCGCCATCACCCAGGCTGCGGGGCCGTCGCTCTCCGGGACCAGCACGGCGGTGAGGATGCCCATCGCGATGCAGGCCGCACCGACGGCGGCCAGCGCGAGCTGGTGACGGTGCAGGGCGGCACCGCCGAACAGCCGGGCCACCGTGCCGCCATGATCACGTTCTGTCTCGCTCATGCCACCCAAGGTATACCCGCGGGAGCGCGGACGGGAGCCGGTGAACACGCTCCCGGCGCACTCCCGCACGCCCCCGCAGGCCCCCCGCACGCTGCCGCGAAATCTTGCCGAAGGCCGTACAACCATCGGTGGCCGTCGGCTGTCTCCACTACATTGAACGATCCAGATCCAGGCCCGCTCCGACGGTCCACCGGGTGCCCACACACCCGGAGGCCGTAGGTGCGGGCCGAGCAGCACGCCGGGCAGTCCGGCACCCGGCGGGGCGCGAGCAGGAGCAGCGTCCGAGGCGTTCCCACCGGTTGCAGGTCCGTCCGGTCAGCGATGCAGGCCTTCCGTGGCACGGGTTGGGAGTCCCCACCACGGTCGGCCGGGCCGAGGGCGGCGCCGCCGCGCCACGGCAGCCGGGGCACGGCCAGGTCGCCCCGGTGGTACCGCCACGCCGCACCGGCGACCGAGGGGGGCCCAGTGCCGCAGTCCGACAGCACCGTCACCACCATGACCAGCCGTCCCACCGACCGCACACCGTCCGTGACCGTCCCTGCCGTTCCCGCCACCACCACCGGCGCCGACGGCACCGAGGGCCCCGCCGACCGCGACCGCGGCGGCTGGCTGCGCTTCTCGCCCGCCCAACCGCTCTTCCGCGCTCGGGCCGCCCAGCGGCTCGCCGTGCTCGCCTACCACGGCGTGACCGACCCCGGCTCCTTCGGCGCCCAGCTCGACCGGCTGCGCCGCCTCGCCACCCCGGTCTCGCTCCAGGACGTCGAGCGCTCGATCGCCGAGGGACGCCCGCTGCCGCCGCGCTCGGTGCTCATCACCTTCGACGACGCCGACCGCACCGTCCTCACCCACGCCCTGCCCGAGCTGAAGGCCCGTCGGATCCCGGCGGCCGCCTTCGTGATCGCCGAGCTGATCGGCACCGAGCGCCCGTTCTGGTGGCACGAGGCCGCCTTCCTCGCCCGCAACGGCGGCCAGGCCCGCTCGCTGCGCAGCCTGGCCCGGCCGGACCAGCTGCTGGCCCGCCTGAAGACCCTGCCCGACCCGGACCGGCGGCGCAGCCTCGCCGAGCTGCGGGTCAGCGCGCACCGGCGGCCGCCGGGGCAGCAGCAGCTCTCCCCCGCGGACCTGCGGGAGCTGAGGGACGGTCAGGTGGCGATCGGCAACCACACCCTGGGGCACCCCTGCCTCAGCCAGTGCGACGACGCCACCGTGGAGGCCGAGATCACCGGTGCCCACCGGGCCCTCAGCGGCTGGCTGGGCGAGGCGCCCACCGCCTTCGCCTACCCCAACGGCGGCTACGACCCGCGGGCCGACACCCTGCTCCGCCAGCTCGGCTACCACCTCGGCTTCCTCTCCGACCACCGCCTGGGGCCCCGGCTGCCCGAGCACCCGCTGCGGATCAGCCGCCTCCAGGTCGACTGCACCACCAGCGCCCGCCGCTTCGACACCATCCTCTCGGGGCTGGAGCCGGCGGTGCAGCGCCTCTGCGGCAGACCTGCGGTCGCCGACTGACAACGGCGGCGAACTCGCGCAGGGGCCGGGGTTGTTGCGCCCCGCAGGGGCGCGGGGAACTGCGCGCAGGGGAACGGCAGCACGTGCAACTGGCTGACGGCGGTCCAGTTGCCGGTGCGCCGCCTTCCGGACTCGCGCAGTTCCTCGCGCCCCCGGTGTGACCACGTACATTGGGGCGGTTGTCCGTCCTAGTTTTCCGGGAGCACGTCCGTGGTGGCCGAAGGTCTTGAGCTGGTGTCCGACTGTGCGAACTGCTTCGGGCTGTGCTGCGTGGCCCTGCCGTTCGCGAAGTCGGCTGACTTCGCGGTGAACAAGACCGCCGGGACGCCGTGCCGGAACCTCCAGGAGGACTTCCGGTGCGGGATCCACACCAAGCTCCGCACCTCGGGCTTCACCGGCTGCACCGTCTTCGACTGCCTGGGCGCCGGCCAGAAGGTCTCCCAGCTGACCTACGGCGGCCGCAGCTGGCGGGAGGACCCGTCCAGCGCCGCCGAGATGTTCGAGGTCTTCCCGGTGGTGCGGCAGCTGCACGAGCTGCTGCGCTACCTGACCGAGGCCGCCGCCCTCCCCCACCTGGGCTCCGTACGGACCGAGCTGGAGGCGGAACTGGCGGAGGTCGGCGGGCTGACCCGCGGCGCCCCGGCCGAGCTGCTGGCGGTGGACGTGCCGACGGTGCGTCAGCGGGTGAGCGAGACGCTGCTGCGCGCCAGTGAGCTGTACCGGGCCGCCGTCCCCGGCAAGAAGCGCAACCACCGCGGCGCCGACCTGATCGGGGCCCGCCTGGCGGGGGCCAAGCTGCGCGGGGCCAACCTGCGCGGCGCCTACCTGATCGCCGCCGACCTGCGGAAGGCGGACCTGCGGGAGGCCGACCTGATCGGCGCCGACCTGCGGGACGCCAACCTGGCGGGGGCGGACCTGACGGGTGCCCTGTTCCTCCTCCAGGCCCAGCTGAACGCGGCCCGCGGCGACGCCGCCACCGTCCTCCCGTCCGGCCTGGAGCGCCCGGCCCACTGGGCCTGATCCCCCCGACCCGCGCGGGCCGGGGGGACGGGTACGTCAGGGGGCCAGCCGGTGCGGCCCGCGGAAGAGGAAGACCGCCTCGCGGATCGACTCCAGCCCCAGCATCACCATCAGCAGCCGGGCCAGCCCGGCGCCGAAGCCACCGTGCGGCGGGCACCCGAAGCGGAACACGTCCAGGTACTCCCGCATGGGGCCGGTCTCCATCCCCTTCTCGGCCGCCTGCGCCAGCAGCACCTCGGAGCGGTGCTCGCGCTGGGCGCCGGTGGTGACCTCCAGCCCCTTCCAGAGCAGGTCGAAGCTGAGCGTGAGGTCGGGCCGGCCCTCGGGCCGCCGGTGGTAGAAGGGCCGGATCGCCGCCGGGTAGTGGGTGACGAAGAGGAACTCGTGGCCGAAGCGCTCCCGCGCGTACGCGGCGATCCGCCGCTCGCCCTCGGGGTCGAGGTCCTGCTTCTCCCCCTCCGGGTCCCAGCCGCCGGCCCGCAGGACCTCCTGGGCCTCGGCCATGGTCAGCCGGGGGAACGGGACCTGAGGGACCACCACCTCCACGCCGAGGACCTCGCGGACCGCCTCGCCGTGCGCATCGGCGACCCTGCCGACAGCGTGGGCCAGCATGGCCTCCTCGAAGGCCATCACGTCCTCGACCCCGTCGGTCCAGGCCAGCTCGACGTCCAGGCCGGTGAACTCGGTGGCGTGCCGGGAGGTGTGCGAGGGCTCGGCCCGGAAGACCGGCCCGATCTCCAGCACCCGGTCGATCCCGGCGGCCACCGCCATCTGCTTGTAGAACTGCGGCGACTGGGCCAGGTACGCGGAGCGGTCGAAGTAGCCGACCCGGAACACCTCGGCCCCGGACTCGGAGGCCGAGCCCATCAGCTTGGGGGTGTGCATCTCGGTGCAGCCCTCGGCCACCGCGTACTCGCGCACGGCCTGTTCGAAGGTGGTCTGCACGGCGAACAGCAGCTGGGCGGCGGCCCGGCGGCGGACGTCCAGGAAGCGGTGGTCGAGCCGCTGCTCGGGGCCGGTCCGGTCGTCGATCGGCAGCGGGGTCTCGGCGAGGCCGAGCACCTCGACCCGCTCGGGGACGATCTCCAGGCCGCCCAGCTTCACCTGAGGGGCCGTCACCACCCGGCCGGTGATCCGCACGGCGGACTCGGGGGTGAGGGAGTCGAGCAGGGTCTCCAGCTCACCGCCGTCGCGGCGGTGGGTGACCTGGACCTGGCCGGTGTGGTCGCGCAGCACCAGGAACTGCATGGCGCGCTGGAGCCGTAGGGCGTGCACCCAGCCGACGACCGTGACCGTGTCGTCGAGACGGGTGGGGAGGCCGGAGCAGAGGGTCCGGCTCGTCGGGTGGATCATCGCAGCCTCCGTGGCTGTCGTCATGATCCCTTGGGAGTGCGGGCGAGAAGGGTGCTCGCGGTACCACCGCACTTTCGCCGCCCCGCGCGGGGGCGGCCTCTGGTCGCCCGGTGACGGGGGCGGGCCGGCGGGGCATGGGGCCCGGACGGGCCGTTCCTCCCCGCACTCGGGAGGGTCTTCACCTCGGACGCGAGTCCGCCTTCACAGCTTCCGGCGGCTCTCTCGGCTCGCGTGGGTCCTCGGCTACTCGTCTCCTTCGACGCGTTGCGACGAGAGTAGGCACCGCCCCGGCCCCCGGCAAGGGACTTTCCGGGGCGGCCGGCCCCAAGGTCAGCGAGCCTGGGCGAGGGCCGTCAGCAGCCGGCCCTCGGGGTAGGTCAGGGCGGCGGCGGGCAGGGCGGCGGTGCGGCCGGTGTGCAGCACCGTCAGGGTGCCGGAGCCCTCGGGGGTCCCGTCGGCGATCCGGCGCAGCGCCTGGGCGGCGACCGCGTCGGCCGAGCCGTGGAAGACCGGCCGGGAGCCCCGGGCGTCCACGGCGTCCCGGATCTGATCCACCACCAGCTCGTAGTGGGTGCAGCCGAGCACCAGCACCTCCGTCCCCGCCGGGGTACGGGAGGCCGCGTCGGCCACGGCGGCGGCGATGTCGGCCGCGTCGGCCCGTTCGACCGCGTCGGCCAGGCCCGGGCAGGCCACCTCGGTGATCTCGGCCGAGCCGCCGAACTCCCGGATCAGGCCGCGCTGGTAGGGGCTTCCGGTGGTCGCGGGGGTGGCCCAGATCGCCACCCGGCCGCCCCGGGCGGCGGCAGGCTTGATCGCCGGGACGGTGCCGATCACCGGCAGCCGCGGCTCCAGCTCGGCCCGGATCGCGTCCAGCGCGTGCACCGAGGCGGTGTTGCAGGCCACCACCAGGGCGTCCGGCTCCAGCTCGGCGGCGGCCCGCGCACAGGCCAGCGCGTGCTCGCTGAGGTCCTCGGGCGTGCGGGGGCCCCAGGGCATCCCGTCCGGGTCGGAGGAGAGCACCAGGTCGGCGTCGGGGCGCAGCCGCCGCAGCGCCGCGGCGGCGGCGAGCAGGCCGATTCCGGAGTCCATCAGTGCGATCTTCACAGCTCACGACTCTACTGGACCGGCCCCGCCGCCCGGCCGCCGGTGACCGCTCCGGGGCGGGCCTTCCAAGGACCGGACGGGCGTTGGCACGGGGTGGGCGCGCTGTGTGAGGGTGCCTGCCATGCCTACCTTCAGCTCCTACGACGGGACCGCGCTCCACTACGAACTCCTCGGCGAGGGGCCGCCCTTGCTGGTGCTCCCGGGCGGCCCCGGGATGGACCTGCGCTACCTGGGCGGGCTCGGCGGCCTGACGGACCGTCGGCGGCTGGTGCTGCTCGACCCCCGGGCCACCGGCCGTTCGGCGGTACCGGCCGACCGGGGCACGGTGGCCTTCACCGAGCAGGCCCGGGACGTCGAGGCGCTGCGCGCGAACCTCGGCCTGCCGGCGGTCGACCTGCTCGGACACTCGGCCGGCTGCCTGATCGCCCAGGAGTACGCGGCCGCCCACCCGGGGCGGTTGCGGCGCCTGGTGCTGGTCACCCCGGTGGGGCGGGCCGCCCGGGAGCCGGACGAGGCCGAGCTCGCCGCGCTGCGGGCCGCACGCTCCGGCGAACCCTGGTACCGGGACGCCGCCGAGGCACACCGGCTGCTCACCGGGGGCGGGCTCACCGGGGAGGCGGCGGCCGAGTCGGGGCGGCGGACGCACCCCTTCTCCTGGCACCACTGGGACGACGCCCGGCAGGCCGAGCACCGCCCCGAGCACGGCTCCCCGCACGCCTGGCTGCGCGCGGCCTACTACGCGGGCGCGGCCACCCCGGCCGACGAGGAGCGGCGGCTGGCCCGGCTGGCGGCGGTGCGGACGCCGGTGCTGGTGCTGGCCGGGGCCTCCGACGGCCTGATCGGCACCGCCCCGGCCCGGGCGGCGGCCGCGCTCTACCCGCACGCCCGGCTGGAACTGATGGACCGTTCGGGCCACCGGCCCTGGGTGGAGGAGCCCGGCCGGTTCGTGGAGCTGGTCGCGGGCTTCCTCGACCAGCCCGATCCGGCAGACTTGAACACGTTCAATTAATCTGCCACGCTGGCGGACGACGACGGTGCCGGCCGTCGCGGACCGGGGGGTGGCACGGTGGGGCTGATCTATGTCGTGGTCGTCGTGGTGGCCGTGGCGATCGCGGGGGCGTACTTCCTGGCACCCGCCTACGTGGCGGGCCTGCTCGCGGTCGTGCTGACCCGTCGACTGCCCTGGTACCTGCGGGTGCTGGCGATGCTGGTGCTCCCGGCGCTGAGCGCGCTGCTGTGCCGGCCCCTGGTCGAGGGCCTCGGGGTCGCCCGCACGATGATCGTCACCGTGATCGTCGGCCTGCTGGTCTCCCTGGCCGCCCTCCAGTGGGAGGACCGGCGGCGGGCGCGGCGTCCGCAGGAGGTCGCCCGCCCGGCGGTGCGGTGACGCCCGGCGGGCAGGGGCCGGTGGCAGACTGGCGAGGGTGACGGTGCTGCTGTGGGTCTCGGTGGTGTCCCTGGCCTCCTGGGTGTGGCTGACGGTGGGTCAGGGGTTCTTCTGGCGGACGGACCAGCGGCTGCCCCGGCGGGTGGAGCCGGAGCGGTGGCCCTCGGTGGTGGTGCTGGTGCCGGCCCGGGACGAGGCCGAGGTACTGCCGGAGTCACTGCCGAGCGTGCTGGCGCAGCGGTACCCGGGGTCCGCCCGGGTGGTGCTGATCGACGATCACAGCACGGACGGCACGGGCGAGCTGGCGCGGCGGCTGGGCGCGGCGGGCGGGCTGCCGCTGACCGTCACCACCCCTCCCCCGCTGCCGGCCGGCTGGACGGGCAAGCTCTGGGCCCTGCGGCACGGGGTCGAACTGGCCGACGAGGCCGAATACCTGCTGCTGACGGACGCGGACATCGCGCACGGCCCCGACTCGCTGGCCGCACTGGTCGCCGCCGCCGAGGGGCACGGGCTGGACCTGGTCTCCCAGATGGCCCGGCTGAGGGTGGTGACCGGCTGGGAGCGGCTGGTGGTGCCGGCCTTCGTGTATTTCTTCGCGCAGCTGTACCCCTTCCGGTGGAGCAACCGGCCCGGCTCCCGTACCGCGGCCGCGGCCGGGGGCTGTTCGCTGGTGCGGCGCGAGGCGCTGGAGCGGGCCGGCGGGATCGCGGCGATCCGGGGGGCGGTGATCGACGACGTCTCGCTGGCGCGGGCCGTGAAGCGCGGCGGCGGACGGACCTGGCTGGGGCTGGCCGAGCAGGTGGACAGCGTCCGGCCGTACCCGGAGCTGGGGCAGCTGTGGCGGATGGTGTCGCGCAGCGCGTACGCCCAACTGCGGCACTCGGTCTGGCTGTTGGCGGGGACGGTGGTGGGGCTGGCACTGGTGTACCTGGTGCCGCCGGTGGCCCTGCTGGCCGGCGGTGGGCTCACCGCGCTGTGCGGCGGCCTGGCCTGGGCCCTGATGACCGGGACCTACCTGCCGATGGTGCGGTACTACCGGCAGCCGGTGTGGGCGGCGCTGCTGCTGCCGTTCACCGCACTGCTCTACCTGCTGATGACGGTGGACTCGGCGGTGCAGCACTGGCGGGGGCGCGGCGCGGCGTGGAAGGGCCGCACCTACGGCAAACCCCTGGCGGCGGACGAGCAGGCACGGACAGACTGAGCCGATGGACCCTCGCATGCGCTTCCGGATCGCCCACTCCCACCACCCGATCGCCGCACCGCTCTCCGACGAGTCGGTCGAGCGGCTCCTCGCCCGGGCGCTGCCGGCCCGGGACGGCCGGCTGCTGGACCTGGGCTGCGGCGAAGGCACCTGGCTGCTGCGCGCCCTGACGGCCGGTCCGGGGCTGCGGGCGGTCGGGGTGGACCTGGACGACGCGGCGCTGGGGCGGGCGCGGGAGCGGGCGGAGGCGCTCGGGGTGGCCCGGCGGATCGGGCTGCACCACCGGGACGTGCGCAAGCAGGTGGCGGAGCAGCCGTTCGACGTGGTGCTGTGCGTCGGCACCGAGCACGCCTTCGGCGGGGTGGAGCCGACCCTGGAGGCCGTCGGGGAGCTGCTGCGGCCGGGCGGGGTCGCGGTGCTCGGCGTCTGCTTCTGGGAGCGGAAGCCCGAGGCCGCCGCGCTGAAAGCGCTCGGCGTGCCCGCGAGGGAGTACACCGACCTGCCCGAGCTGGTCGCCCGGATCACGCGGGCGGGCTGGGCCCCGATCGACGCCCACGTCTCCTCGCCGGCCGAGTGGGACGCCTACGAGTGGTCCTGGACCGGCTCCCTGACGGAGTGGGCCCTCACCCACCCCGAGCACCCGGACGCCGCTGACGCCCTGGCGACCGCCACCGAGCACCGCGACGGCTGGCTGAACGGCTACCGCGGCACCCTGGGCTTCGCCACACTGCTCCTGCGCAGGGCGTGAGGAAGGTGGTCACCCCAGGGGCGCGAGGAACTGCGCGCAGGGGAACGGCAGCACCTGCAACTGGCTGACGGTGGATCAGTTGCCGGTGGGCCGCCTTCCGACTCGCGCAGTTCCTCGCGCCCCCGGCATCACCACGTACGTTCCTCGCTCCCCCAACGGTCACGCCAGCACTTCGGTCACCGTCCGGCGGGCGATGGTGGCCAGGGTGGGGTTGGTGGTGCGGTAGTGCGCCCAGGCGGGGAGGGCGAAGGCGAGGGCCCAGCCGCGGGCGCGGAGCCAGGTGGCGTCGTCGGGGGCGGCGGCGCCGCGGAAGGCCGGGCGGGTGCCGGCGTCGAGCAGGGCCCAGGCGGGGAGGAGGTCGCAGGCGGGGTCGCCGACTCCGCCGCAGCCGAAGTCGATGACGGCGGTGAGGCGGCCGTCGTGGGCGAGCAGGTTGCCGGGAAGCAGGTCGCCGTGGGTCCAGACCGGGGGGCCGTCCCAGGCGGGGGCGGCGAGGGCGTCCTCCCAGACGGCGAGGACGGCGGCCGGGTCGACCAGGGTGCCCAGGGCGCTGACGGCCGCGCGGACCTCCTCGTCGCGGGCGGCCGGCGGCCCGGCCCGGTAGCCGGCAGGACCGCCTTCCGAGGGGACGTCGCGCAGGGCGGCAACGAAGGCGCCGAGGGAGCGGGCGACGGGGGCGAGGTCGGCGAGGGGGTGGTCGAAGAGGTTCGCCCCCGGGAGCCAGCGCTGGACGGACCAGGGGTGGGGGAAGTCCGGGACCGGCGCGCCCAGGGCGACCGGGGCCGGGACGGCGAGCGGGAGGTGCGGGGCGAGCCGGGGCAGCCAGTGCTGCTCCTTGGCGACGTCCGGGACCGCACCGGGGATGCGGGGCAGCCGGACCACCAGCTCCTCGCCGAGCCGGTACATCGCGTTGTCGGTGCCCGAGGAGCGGACGGGGGTGATCGCGAGCCCGGCCCAGTGCGGGAACTGACCGTCGATCAGTCTCCGCACCAGGCCGGGGTCGGTGTCGAACTCGTCCGGGTTCATGCGTGTGCCCATGGGCCCATCCCAGCCGCCGGGGCGGGCCCGCGTCCAACGGATTCCCGCCGCCGGCCGAAGCGCCGGCCGAAGCGCCGGCCGACGGGCCGTCAGCGGCCGAGCATCCGCAGGGCGGTGGGCTTGCTGTACTCGAACCTGGTCATCTGCTCCAGGTCGCGGAACCAGCTGGACGGCCCGGGCGGGGTGGCCAGGACCTCGCGGTAGAGCTCCTCGAAGGCGGTGGTGATGCTGTCGAGGGAGAACCGGCCGACCACCCAGTCGCGGCCCCAGCTCCCGAGCGAGGCGCGGAGTGCGGGGTCGTCGAGCAGTGGCCGGAGCTGGGCGGCCAGCACCTCGGGGCGGCGGGTGCCGTCGCCGAAGCCGTACATGCAGCGGGAGGCGTGCGGCTCGACCAGCGGGCCGGGCTCGTGCAGGGCGGTGTAGCCGTCCGCGCCGTGCACCACCACGGGCTTGCCGAAGGCGAGGCCGCGCAGGGCGGAGCCGCCCATGCCGAGGACCACGTCGGCGGCCTGGTAGGCCGGTCTGGGGTCGGCCAACTGCCCGGGGACGAGCACCGCCTGACGGCCCAGGTCGCCGTTGACCTCGTCGGCCACCGCGCGCATCCGGTCCAGGCTGGGGCCGGCGCCGACCACGACCAGCCGGACCCTCGGGTCGGCCAGCTCGCGGACGGCGCGGGCGGTGAGCAGCGCGCCCTCGTCCTTCTCCAGGTCGGGCACCATCCTGGTGACGATGGAGAGCAGCAACTCGTCGTCGGAGATGCCGTGTTCCTTGCGGAACTCCTCGCCGTCCACCACCCCGGGGGCGTCGGTGAGGGTGTTGACGGGGGGTTCGATCAGCCGGACGTCCCGGTGGCCGAAGGCCCGCCCCTCCCCCATCATCGCGCCGAGGCCGAGCACCAGGGGCTGGTGCCGGGGCAGGCCGCGCAGCATGCGGATGCCGTAGAAGGTGGTGACCACCGGGATCCGGCCGAGGCGGCCGGGCCCGAAGAAGGAGTTGCGGGCGGCCCGCACCTCCCAGGCGTGCACCAGCTGGCTGCCGTGCTCCTCGGCGACCCGGGTGAGCCGCTGCCGGACCACCCGGTTCGGGGTGTCCGGGCCGCCCTCGACGACCAGTTCGAGGTCGTGCGAGGCGGCCAGTTCGACGAGTGGTGCGGGGCCGTCGATGCCCTGGGCGAACAGCACCGGGTGGTGCCCGCGGTCGCGCATGGTGCGGGCGATGTCCACGGCGTTCAACTGGGCGCCACCCAGCGCCAGGTTGTTGAGGTGGACCAGGACCCGGAGACCGGTCACCGGCTCACTCCTCCCAACGGTGCGGGACGAAGACCGGCGCGGCCAGCACCACGGCGCGCGGCGGGGTGTCGAGCATCGGTCCGAAGACGTCGAACTGGCCCACGGAGTGCCAGCTCATGAGCGTTCCGCCGTCGGTCTTGCCGATGCTGTACACGCCCGCCCAGAGGGTGTAACGGCCGCGCGGGAGCGGCAGGTTGGGGATCACGCAGGCGACGTGGTGGTCCTCGCCGTTCAACCGGATCTCGTGGCTGATCTGGAAGATCGGGCTGGAGGTGCCCTCGCTGACGCCGAGGTGCAGGGTGGCGTCGCCGCGGTAGTCGCCGCCGAGGGTGAGCTCGACGGTCATCGGCTCGTCGGTGGTGAGGTTCTCCCGGCCCTCGCCGACCATCGCGTGCTTGAGCAGCTGGAGCGGTTCGCCGACCCGGGCGGTGGCCTCGGACTGGGCCTCGATCGAGTCCCGGTACCCGGCCAGCGCGTCCTTGATCCCGGCGTCCACCCGGACGGTGCCCTGCTCCAGCCAGATGCCCCGGCGGCAGATCGACTCCACCGCGGGGAGGTCGTGCGAGACGAAGACGATCGTGGTGCCCTGCTCGGCCACCTCGCGCATCCGGTCCAGGCAGCGCTGCTGGAAGACCGCGTCGCCGACCGCGAGCACCTCGTCCACCAGCAGCACGTGCGGCTCCAGGTACGCGGCGACCGCGAAGCCCAGGCGCATCTGCATGCCGGAGGAGTAGTACTTCACCTGACGGTCGATCGCCCCGCCGAGCCGGGCGAACTCCACGATGTCGTCGAACCGTCCGGCCACCTCGCGGCGCTTGAGGCCGAGCAGCGCACCGAACAGGTAGATGTTCTCCCGGCCCGTCAGGTCCGGGTGGATGCCGGCCCGGATCTCGATCAGCGCGCCGATCCGGCCGCGCACGTCGATCACGCCGCCGTACGGGTACATGACCCGGGTGAGCATCTTCAGCAGGGTGGACTTGCCGGAGCCGTTGGAGCCGATCAGGCCGACCGCCTCGCCCGGCTCGATGTGCATGTTGATGTCCCGCAGCGCCCAGCGCCAGTCCTCGCCCTTGCCGCCGCGCAGCTTCCGGGTGACCTGCTCGACCTTGTCGCGCAGCAGCATCCGCTGCTGGTCCGCCTTGAACCGCTTCCACACGTGCTCGGTGCGGACGGTGCCCAGGGGGAGGTTCTTGGTCATCAGCTCACGCGACATCGGCGATCCCCGTCTCCAGCTTCTTGAACACCAGGTAGCCGCCGCAGAGCACGACCACCGAGCTGACCGCGGCGATCCCGGTCAGGGTGAGGTCGGGTGCCTGGCCGTGCAGCAGCGCCCGCCGGTAGCCCTCGATCACCGCGCCCAGCGGGTTGAAGGCCACGTAGACCTCCTGGAGCTTCTGCGGGATCTGCGAGAGCGGGTACGCGACCGGGGTCGCGAACACGCCCATCTGCGTGATGATCGGCAGCAGGTGCCGGACGTCGCGCAGGTAGACCACGGCCACCGAGAGCACCAGCGCCACGCCGTAGGTGAACGCCAGCTGGATCAGCAGCAGCGGGAACACCCAGAAGAAGGTGGCGGCCGGCGCCGTCCAGAAGGCCAGGAAGAGCAGGCCCAGCACGCCGATGCCGATCAGCATGTCGACGCTGGCGACCAGCATGGTGGCCAGCGGGAAGACCTCGCGCGGGCAGTAGACCTTGTTGAGCAGGCTGAGGTTGTTGGCCAGGCTCAGCGCGCCCTGGTTCATGGTGTTGCTGAAGAACTGCCAGACGATCAGGCCGACGTAGGCGAACAGCGGGTAGGCCACCCCGCCGGTGTCGATCTTGACCGCCCGCTGGAAGACCAGCGTGAAGATGGCGCACAGCGCCAGCGGCGTGAGCACCGCCCAGGCGAAGCCGAGCACCGCCTGCTTGTACCGGGCGCGCAGGTCGCGCTCGGCCAGGGCGCGCACCAACTCGCGTGCCCCCAGCAGCTCCCGGGCCACCTGGGCCGGTCGGAGCCGCCGCTTGAAGACCAACTCGGGCGGGGGACCCTCGGCCCCCGGCCGCCGGGCCTCAGTCTGGTTTTCGCGCTGATCGAGGACCTGCGCGCGTTGTCCCCCCACGGAACCCCGCCTTCTCCGGTGCCGAGTGATACCGGCCGCCGCCAGGGGAGTTCCCCGGTCCGGTTCGGCCGCAGCGCACACTCTGGCACAGAGTGTGCGAGGCAGGGGGCGGATCCGTGAAGAAGAGCCGGGACGGTGACCGTCCCGGCTCCCGAGGAACTGCTTCCGGTCAGTCGACCAGGGCGTCCAGGGCGGCGGGCATGCCCTCGACTCCGCCGTTCTTGCTGGGCTTGGCCCGGTCGCCGTTGACGAAGACGGTGGGGAGCTCGTCGACCTTGTACTTCGCCATCAGGCCGGAGGCGGCCTCGGTGAGGTCGCGCACCTCGGCCGAGCGGTAGGCGGCCCGGAACTTCTCGGCGTCCAGCCCGACCGTGCCGGCCCAGGCCGTGGCGGTGTCCTCGGTGGTGACGTCCTGCTCGTCCACGTTCACCGCCTTGAAGGCGGCCACCTGGAACTCGTCGACCTTGCCGAGCTTCTCCAGGGTGTAGTACAGCCGGGCGTGGCCCTTCTGGACCCGCTCCTCCGGCGCTCCGGCCCAGACCGCCGGCACCCGGCGCAGCGTCACGTCCGAGGCGTGCTTGGCCGACCAGCGCTCCAGCGGGAGTTCGAGCTGCCGCGAGTGGTAGCAGTCGTACCAGAAGAACTCGACGGCCTCCTGCTTGACCGCCCGGATCGGGCCCGGGTTGTCGACCCGGCCGACGTACCCTCCCTCGTGCGGCACCTCGGGGGCTGCGGTGGCCTGACCGGCCGTGACGGGGGCGGCGAGCAGTCCGGCGGCGGCGGTGGCCAGGACGGCGGTGCGGATGAGCTGCTTCACGTGGGCCGATGCTTCCAGCCCGCGGGAGGAGCGGCGAGCCGACGGGCCGTCCGGGCGGATTCTTCGCCCGGACGGCCCAACCGCCGGTGACGGACCGTCAGTCCCGCGGCTCCGGGCGTGCGGCGGCCTGCTCGAAGAAGCGCAGCAGCTCGACCGGGAAGGGCAGCACCAGGGTGGAGTTCTTCTCGGCCGCCACCTCGACCACGGTCTGGAGCAGGCGCAGCTGCATCGCGGACGGGGTCTCGTCCATCTGCCGGGCCGCGTCGGCCAGCTTGGCGGCCGCCTGGAACTCGCCGTCGGCGGTGATGATGCGGGCCCGCCGCTCCCGGTCGGCCTCGGCCTGACGGGCCATCGAGCGCTTCATCGAGTCGGGCAGCGCGACGTCCTTGATCTCCACCCGGTCGATGTGCACGCCCCAGCCGGTGGCCGGGCTCTCCAGCATCAGTTCGAGGCCGTGGTGCAGGCCCTCGCGGCCGGAGAGCAGGTCGTCCAGTTCGCTCTTGCCGATGATCGAGCGCAGCGAGGTCTGCGCCACCTGGGACATCGCGAAGGCGTAGTTCTGCACGTCCACGGTGGCCCGGACCGGGTCGACCACCCGGAAGTAGACCACCGCGTCCACCCGGACCGAGACGTTGTCCCGGGTGATGCCCTCCTGGGCGGGCACCGGCATGGTGACGATCTGCATGTTGACCTTGCGGATCCGGTCGATCACCGGCACCAGCAGGGTCGGCCCCGGCGGCCGGGGCTCACCCGAGACCCGGCCGAGCCGGAACACCACGCCGCGCTCGTACTGCTGGACCACCCGGACGCTGGAGAGCAGGGCCACCAGGCCCAGACCCACCAGGATCGCCAGGACCGCCATGACGTCCTCCCCGTCTGCGGCCGCCGCACTGGCGGAACCGCCGGGTCAGTATGCGCGCGGGCCCGCCCCCGGGACAGGGGTGCGACGTCGGTCTTGACGGATCGTTAGCGCCGGCGGGCCACCTGGTGGACGAGCTGCTGCCAGGCGTCGGTCACCACGGCCAGGTCGAAGCGGCCCAGGGCGTGCTCGCGGGCGGCCTTGCCGAGCGCGGCGCGGTCCCCGCCGAGCACCCGGCCGAGGGCCTCGGCCAGCGCCGCCGGGTCGCCCGGGCGGGCCAGTGCACCGGTGGTGCCGTCCAGCACCACGTCGCCGACCCAGCCCACGTCGGTGGCGGCGATCGGCAGTTCGGCCAGCGCCGCCTCGATCAGCACCCCGGGGACGCCCTCGCTGTCGCTGCTCAGCAGCAGCGCGTCGGAAGCCCGGTAGAGCGGGGCCGGGTCGGTCAGGCGCCCGAGGAAGTGGGCGCGGGGGTGGGGCTGGTAGCTGCCCTTGAGCGGGCCGTCCCCGGCGACGGCCAGGTGGACGTCGGGGAGCCGGTCGAGCGCGGCGAGGGCCACGTCGAGACGCTTCTCCGGGGCGAGCGCCCCGATCCACGCGACCAGCCGGCCCTCGGCGGGCAGGCCGAGCTCCTTGCGGGCGGCGGTCCGCTCGGCCTGGTCGGCGGCCGGGCGGTAACGGTCGGCGGCGCGGCCGTTCGGAATGGTGCGGACCCGCTGCGCGGGCAGCCGGAAGCGCTGCAGCAGGACGTCGCGGGCGCCGTCCGAGATCGCCGAGACGGCGGCGGCCCGGTGCAGGAACGCCGCCACCCGCAGGCGGCGGGCCGGGCTCGCCGTCCAGTGCCGCGGGTCACCGATGTTGACGTAGACGAACGGGGTCGGGGAGCCGAACAGGCCCACGGCGCAGGCCTGAAGGGTGCTGGAGCCGTGGGCGATCACCACGTCGCTGGTGCGGGCCGCCTCGCGCAGCGCCCGCAGCGTGCTGGGGTGGTAGCGGGACGGGCCCAACGGCGGGGCGTCGTGCGGCGCGGGGGCGTCGACGTGCGGCTGCAACGAACGCAGCGTGGACGGCACCCCCCTGCGCAGCAGCTCCCCGTGCAGGTCCCGCGCCAGGTTCTGGGCCCCCCGGCCCCGCGGGTCAGTGACCAGATGCAACACCCTCGGCTCAGCCATGGCGCCCAACCTGGCACACACGGAAGGCTTCCCACTGGCGAATCGGTGATCCCGGGGGCGCGAGGAACTGCGCGCAGGGGAACGGCACGTGCTGCAACTGGCTCGTCTGCCCCGACCTCACACTGGGCCGCCTTCCGGACTCGCGCAGTTCCTCGCGCCCCTGGGGTGACCACCTCCCGGCTCGCGCCCCCGGACGCTTCGGTTCCCAGGGTGTTCACAGTATGGGGATTCGGTGGCGGTGGGCGGGTCTGGCCTGGGATGCTGACCGCCTGTCAGTGTTTGGGTGGGGGGCCACTGTGCATGTGCTCTATGTGATCGACAGCGTGAGCCGGATCGGCGGAGCCGAGCAGGGCCTGGTCGCGATGGCTCCGCAGCTGGTGCGGGCCGGGGTGAAGCTGGACGTGGCGTACCTGCGGCCGTCGCCGGGCGGGTTCCAGCCGGAGCTGGCCGCGGCGGGGGCGGAGGTCTTCGGGGTGCACGCCTCGGGCCGGGCCGGTGAGTACGCCGCGCTGCGGCGGCTGCTGCGCGACCGCCGCCCGGAGTTGGTGCACACCACGCTCTACGAGTCGGACGTGCTCGGCCGGGCCGCGGCGCTGTCCACCCGGACGCCGGTGGTCTCCAGTCTGGTGAACTCCTCGTACGGGCCGGAGCACCTGCACGCCCGGGGCCTGAGCCCGTGGAAGGTGCGGGCGGCCCAGGCGGTGGACGCCACGACCGCACAGGGGACCCGCCGGTTCCACGCGCTGACCCGGCACGTGGCCGAGGTGATGGCCCGTCGGCTGAAGGTGAATCCGGAGCGGATCGACGTGGTGCCGCGCGGGCGGGACACCGAGCTGCTGGGCACGGTGAGCCAGGAGCGGCGGGACGCGGTGCGGGCCGGGCTGGAGCTGTCGGACCACACGCCGGTGGTGCTGGCGGCGGCGCGGCAGCAGTACCAGAAGGGTCTTGACGTGCTGTTGGAGGCCTGGCCCGCCGTACGGGCCGGGCAGCCGGAGGCGGTGCTGCTGCTGGCGGGCAGCGCGGGGTCGGAGACGCCGCGGCTGCGGGAGCTGGCCGCGGTGGCGGGCAACGTGCGGTTCCTGGGGCCTCGTTCGGACGTCTTCGACCTGATGGCGGCGGTGGACGCGTTCGCGGTGCCGTCGCGCTGGGAGGGGCTGGGCAGCGCGGCGATGGAGGCGATGGGCGTCGGGGTGCCGCTGGTGGCCGCGGACGTGGCGGCGCTGCGCGAGACGGTGGGGTCGGAGGACTACGGGCTGCTGGTGCCGCCGGAGCGGCCGGCCGCGCTGGCGGCGGCGCTGGCGGAGACCCTGGAGGACCGCTCCGCGGCGCAGCTGCGGGCGAAGGCGGCCCGGGCCCGGTTCCTGACCAAGTTCACCCTGCCTCAGGTCTGCGGGCAGATGGTCGAGTTCTACGAGAGATCGCTCGGGAAGCGCTGAGGAGAGGGGCGATTCTCGGTCCCCGGACGAGATCGCGCATCAGATTGGCGAAAGTGCTTGCGCCGCACGTCAGGTGCCGCAAGCATCGTGCCCGGGGAGACGGGTCCACGCTGGGGGGCGGGGCCCGCGCCGCTGCACGCCACCAGGCGAGCGGCCAGCAGACCGTGCGGAGCCGACCCGGACCCGACCCGGGCCGGTCGGCGCGGCGCATGCACCACGAACGCGAGGGGATCCAACCGGTGGAACCGGCCAACCACTTCACCGTACTGCGACGTTACTGGCGACTGCTGGTCGGCTGTACGGTGGCCGCCTTGATCATCGGGCTGCTGCTCACCCCGACGGGCGACACCGTCGACAACGGGAAATGGCAGTGCAAGGTCGCCATCACCCCGGTGGCCGGGGCCGGCGAGGCGGTCCGGGCCGACCAGGTGCTCTCGTACGCGGCCGGTTCGGACGTGTCGACGGCCGCCGCGAAGACGCTCAACATCACCGACGTGGCCGGTCTGGTGGCCCGCCGGAAGGTGGCGGCGGCCTCGCCGACGATGCTCGAGTTCACCGTCACCGGGCCGACCAGCAAGAGCTGCGTGGAGACCGCCGGGGCGTTCGCCGAGGCGACCATCAAGGGCTACAGCCAGGAGACCGCGAAGAGCGCGAGCGAGTCGATCAAGCGGCTGGAGGCGCAGCGCGCCACCCAGCAGGACCAGGTCAACAAGCTCCAGCAGGAGTTCTACAGCGCCAAGCCGGCCGACCAGCCCAAGCTGGACCCGCAGTTGACGGCCGCTCGGAACTCGCTGACCAAGACCCTGACCGCGATCAGCGACCTGCAGGCCGTCAGCCAGACCGACGCCGTCCAGCAGTGGGGCTCGATCGACGCCAAGGAGCTCGGCGGGAACCTGCTGACCTCGCCGAGCCGGGGCCTGCGGCTGACCCTCGCGGTGGTGCTCGGCCTGGCGCTCGGCGTGGTGGCCGCGCTGATGCTCAGCCGGATGGACACCCGCCTGCGCACCCGCAACGGCGCGGAGGAGGCGTTCAACCTCCCGGTGATCGGCGAGATCCCCTACCTCTCCACCCGCCTGCGGCGGCTGCGCGACCCGCTGGTGGTGGCCCGGCCGTCCGACCCGGGGGCCGAGGCGTTCCGCTCGCTGCGCTCGACCCTGCTGCTGACCGGCCCGCCGGCGCTGGCCGCGCAGCTGGCCGACGGCAACCTCAACCCGGCCGAGCTGGTCTCCCGGCGGCTGGCCCAGCCCGCCCCGGTGATCCTGGTGATGTCCGGCCGCAGCGGCGACGGGCGCACCACCACGGTGGCCAACCTGGCGGCGGCGCTGGCCGAGACCGGTCGCGAGGTCCTGGTGCTGGACTGCGACTTCCGGCACCCGAAGGCGCACGAGCACTTCGGGGTCGGCGACGGCCCCGGCATGGCCGAGCTGCTCAGTGGTGAGCAGCTGCCCGAGCTGGACGACCTGATCCGGCGGACCAACGTGGACGGCGTGCGGCTGATCACCGGTGGCAACACCACGGCCTACCCGGCCGCGCTGGTGCTGCGGGCCGGCGAGGTGCTGCGCCGGGCCCGGCGGCACGCGGACGTGGTGCTGATCGACAGCTCCCCGCTGCTGCACGCCAACGACGCCTACGACCTGGTGCAGCACGCCGACGCGGTGCTGGTGACCATCAAGGCGGGCAACGTGACGCCCGAGCAGGCGGACCGGGTCAGCGAGTTGCTCTCCCGCACCGGCGTGCCGGTGGCCGGTGTGGCGCTGCTCGGCACCATCGGCCCGTCCGGCCGCCGCAAGCGGGACGGGCTGGCCGCCCAGGCGTCCGCCGTGCCCGGGGCCGCACCGGCCCCGGCGGCTCCGGTGCCCCCGCAGGAGCAGCGGGCCGAGGGCCCGCGCCACCGGTCCTCGCCGTCCTGGGCCCGGCGCGGCCCGGAGCCGGTGAACGAGGCGGCCTGGCAGGAGGGCGAGGACCGGTGACCGACCAGGGGGGGAAGGTCCGGGTGCTCTGGCTCGCCAAGGGGCTGGGCCGGGGCGGCGCCGAGCAGCTGCTGGTCAACTGCGCCCGGCACGCCGACCGTTCGCGGTACGAGGTCGAGGTGGCCTACGTGCTGCCGTGGAAGGACGCCCTGGTGCCGGCCCTGGAGGCGGCCGGGGTGACGGTGCACCTGCTCGGGCCGGGGCGGCGCTGGCCGCTGCGGCTGCGGGCGCTGCTGCGGGCCCGCCGGTACGACCTGGTGCACTCGCACATGCCGGTCCCGGCGGCCGCCGCCCGGCTGCTCACCCTGGGCTCCCGGCGGCCGGTGCTGGTGCACACCGAGCACAACGTCTGGGAGCGGTACCGCCGGGAGACCCGGTGGGCCAACTCCCTGACGTACAAGCGCAACCGCGCGGTGGTGGCGGTCTCGCACGCGGTGGCGGCGAGCATTCCGGCCGCCCGGCGGCGGCCCGGTGACTTCGTCACCGTGGTGCACCACGGGCCGGACCTGGGCGGCGCGGCGCGCGGCCCGGCGGCCCGGCGGGCGGCCCGGGCCGAACTCGGGCTGCCGGAGGGGGCGTTCGTCCTCGGCACGGTGGCCAACATGACGCCGAAGAAGGACCAGGCCACCCTGCTGGCCGCGTTCGATCGGCTGCGGCAGGAGCGGCCCGAGGCCCGGCTGGTGCTGATCGGCTCCGGGCCGCTGGAGGCCGAGCTGAAGGCCGCGGCCGGCGAGGGCGTGGTCTTCGCCGGCTCCCGGCCGGACGTGCCGGAGCTGCTGCCGGCCTTCGACGTGTTCACCCTGAGCTCCCGTCAGGAGGGGCTGCCGGTGGCGCTGATGGAGGCGATGACCAGCGGGCTGCCCTCGGTGGTGACCAGGGTGGGCGGGATGCCGGAGGTGCTGGACGACGGCGTCGAGGGCTTCCTGGTGGAGCCGGCCGACCCGGCGGGCCTGGCGGCGGCCTTCGGGAAGCTGGCGGCCGACCGGGCGCTGCGCGAGCGGATGGGCGAGGCCGCCCGCGGGCGCTCGGAGTCCTTCGACGTGGCGGGCGCCCAGCGGGCCGTCGAGCGGGTGTACGAGCGGGTGCTGCGGAGCTGAACCTCGCCCCGCCGCCCTGCCCCTCCGAGAGGAAGACCGAACCATCGTGAGCGCGAGCCCCGAGCAACTCCGGGACGACGCCGTCGAGCTGAGCTACCGCCCGCTGGACGGGGCGGACACCCCCGCGGTGCTGGAGCTGCTGACCGCATCGCTGGCGGGCGGCCCCACCGGGACCCGCAGCGCCGACTTCTTCGCGTGGAAGCACCACCGCAACCCCTTCGGGGCCAGCCCGGGCCTGGTGGCCGTGACGCCCGGGGGGCGGATCGTCGGGGTGCGGCTGTTCCTGCGCTGGGAGTGGCGGGCGGTGGACCGGGTGGTCCGCGCGGTGCGCCCGGTGGACACCGCCACCCACCCGGACTTCCAGGGCCGGGGGATCTTCCGCCGGCTCACCACCGAGCTGCTGGAGCAGGTCTCCTCCGAGGCCGAGCTGGTCTTCAACACGCCCAACGGCAACAGCCTGCCCGGCTACCTCAAGATGGGCTGGCAGGACCTGGGCCAGGTGCCCGTCTCGCTGCGGATCGACACCTACGGATCCATCCGCATCCGCGAGGACCTCGGGATCCACGGCCCGTCCCGGAAGAACTACTACGGGGAGGGGTTCGCAGCCGTCA
>NZ_JBSGEL010000083.1:0-32600 GCF_053602875.1 Kitasatospora sp. NPDC004289
GGGCTGCTGCGGCGGCCACTGACCATCCACCCGCGCCGTCCGCACGTCGCACCGGGCCCGTCGGCCGGGCGCCCCTGACCTGCCGGGGCGCCCGGCCGACGTACGTTCCGGCCTGACCGTGCGTCAGAACTGCAGGTCGACGCAGGAGTAGAAGGCGTTGGCCGTGTCGGAGATGTCCCAGACCGCGAGCAGCACGTGGTGGCCGGTCAGGCCGGCCGGCAGCGGGACGCTGTGGGTGAGGGTGCTCGGCGGCTGCTGGTTGTTGCCGGGCACGGTGAGCAGCGGGGTGAGGTTGAGGTTGCTCCTGCTGAGCGCGGTGGCCGCGCTGTAGCCGGGCTTGGTGAGGAAGTACCGGTACGAGGCGGTGGCGTGCCGGGCGGTGAACTTCCAGGTGAAGTTCTGCCGGGAGCCCGCGGTGACCTTGGTGGTCGGCCAGGCGCCGTTGCGCGGGTTGTCCAGCTGGGCGAAGCGGCTGTTGCCGCCCGCGCAGAGCTTGCCGTCGGCCGGGCCGGAGCCCGGGAAGCCCTTCGGGCCCTCGACGCTCTGCGGCTCCCACTGGATGTCGCCGCAGTTGGTGACGGTGCCCGCGGCACAGAGCGCGGCCCGGCTGGGCGGGCCGGTGACGTAGCCGTGCGAGTAGGCCGGCAGGGCGGTCGCGACCGGTACCGCGACGGCCGCCACCAGGGCGCCGACCAGATGACGCTTGCGCATGGTGCTCCTTCCGACTCGGCTCCGGGCAGGCCGGAGCGAGCTGTGGGGGTGGATGGAGTACGGGGCCGGACGCACGCCGGATCCGTGGGGGGATCTTGGCGTGCTCGTGCCACTGGTCCATACCATAGGAGCGCGTCAGATGGCCGTCAATGGTCTGAACCACCGTGATACGGAAGCGAGTTGACGCACCGACGGCCCCACCCGTGGGACGGATGGGGCCGCTGTGACACCGGTGACCCGGGACTACTTCACGGTGAGCGTGGCGCTCTCGGTCCGGCCGGAGGAGACCACCTTGCCGGTCACCTGGAGGTCGCCGGTCGCGCTCGCGGTGTACTTCGGCAGCCGCAGCACCGCCGAGCCGCCCGAGCAGGCGGCCGTGCCCAGCGAGCCGCGCTGGCCGCCCTTGGCCCAGGCGAACTCCAGCTGGTCACCGACGGAGCACCCGTTGTAGGTGACGGTCAGGGCGCCGCCGTTGGTGAGCAGCAACGGCGAGACGCTCAGGCTGCTCGCCGGCTGGGTGCTGTGGGTCCTGTCCTTGCTCTTGCCCTTGTTCTTCTTCTTGCCCGAGCCGCACGCCGCCAGCGACAGCACCAGCAGCACGACGAGCGCGCCCGCCATGGACTTCTTGACCATCGGTCCCCCCGTAGTCGTTCCGGAAGGCAGAAGGATAACGGCCCCCTCCCGGGCGGGAGGGGGCCGTGCGCGGTCCGGGCAGGACCTTTACGTCATGCTTACTTCTTGCCCTGGTTCTTGACCGCCTCGATGGCGGCCGCCGCGGCGTCGGCGTCCAGGTAGCGGCCGCCCTTGGCGACCGGCTTGAAGTCGGCGTCGAGCTCGTAGACGAGCGGGATGCCGGTCGGGATGTTGAGGCCCGCGATGTCCTCGTCGGAGATGCCGTCGAGGTGCTTCACCAGGGCGCGCAGGCTGTTGCCGTGCGCGGTGACCAGGACGGTCTTGCCGGCCGCGAGGTCGGGGACGATGGCGTCGTACCAGTACGGGAGCATGCGCTCGACGACGTCCTTGAGGCACTCGGTGGCCGGGCGCAGCTCGCTCGGGATGTCGGCGTAGCGGGCGTCACCGGCCTGCGAGTACTCGGCGTCGTCGGCCAGCACCGGCGGCGGGGTGTCGTACGAGCGGCGCCACAGCTGGAACTGCTCCTCGCCGAACTCGGCCAGGGTCTGGGCCTTGTCCTTGCCCTGGAGGGCGCCGTAGTGGCGCTCGTTCAGCCGCCAGCTGCGGCTGACCGGGATCCAGTGGCGGTCGGCCTTGTCGAGGGCGATCTGCGAGGTGCGGATCGCGCGGCGCAGCAGGGAGGTGTGCACCACGTCGGGGAAGTAGCCCTCGGCGGCGAGCAGTTCGCCACCGCGCGCGGCCTCCTTCTCGCCCTTCTCGTTGAGGTCGACGTCGACCCACCCGGTGAAGAGGTTCTTCTGGTTCCACTGGCTCTCGCCGTGACGGAGCAGGATCAGTCGGTAGGTCGTGTCAGCCATGGGGCTCAGCTTAATCGAGCCGGATAACGGGTAGCCGGGACCAAGGTCCACCGGTAATGTGCGCGATGCAGAAGAGCCACTTACACCACCGCCCAGCGGTCATCCCCGCCCGCCGGGGCACCGCTGAGCGGTGCCCCACCGCGCCCGGGAGCCCCCACATGCCCGCCCTGCACCGCCTCTACGTCTCGCTCTCCGAGACGGGTCGTGGACTACCCCGTCAGTTCTGGTGGCTCTGGACCGCCACCCTGGTGAACAAGCTCGGCGGGTTCGTGGTCCCGTTCCTGTCGCTCTACCTGACCGTCGAGCGCGGCTGGTCGGCCGCCTACGCGGGTCTGGTCGCCTCGCTGTTCGGCCTGGGCTCGGCCATCGCCTCCCTCGGCGGCGGCGTGCTCACCGACCGGGTCGGACGGCGACCCACCCTGCTCGCCGCCCAGCTCGGCACCGCCGTCTCGGTGGCCGTGCTCGGCTTCACCGACGGGCCGGTGGCCATCGCGGCGGTGGTCTTCGTGGTCGGCTTCACCAGCAACGCCTCCCGCCCCGCCATCTCCGCGATCATCGCCGACGTGGTGCCCGCCGCGGACCGGGGCCGCGCGTACGCGCTGAACTACTGGGCGATCAACATCGGCTTCGGCGCCTCCGCGGCGGTGGCCGGGCTGATCGCCGCCCACGGCTACCTGGCGCTCTTCTTGCTGGACGCGCTGAGCACGCTGCTCTGCGCGGTGGTGGTCTTCGTGAAGGTGCCGGAGAGCAGGCCGTCGACGCCGGCCGCCGGGCCGGCCGCGCCGGAGGTGGGTCTCGGCCGGGTCTTCCGGGACGGCCGCTTCATGGCGGTCTTCGCGGTCAACCTGCTGCTCGCGCTGGTCGCCCAGCAGGGCTCCACCACGCTGGCCGTGGACATGGGGCAGGCCGGTGTCCCGGCTTCCCAGTACGGCCTGGTGATCAGCCTCAACGGCGTCCTGATCGTGCTGCTCCAGCTCCCGATCACCCGGCTGATGGAGGGCCGCAGCCGTACCGGCCTGCTGGTCGCCAGCGCGCTGCTGATCGGCTGGGGCTTCGGACTCACCATGTTCGCCGGCTCCTCGGCCTGGTTCTTCGCCCTCACCGTGGTGATCTGGACCATCGGCGAGATCGTCAACGCGCCGACCATGATGGCGCTGGTCGCCGAGCTGGCCCCGGCCGAGGCGCGCGGCCGCTACCAGGGCGTGTACTCGCTCTCCTGGTCGCTGGCGATGTTCCTCGGCCCGGCGGGCGGGGCGCTGCTGCTCCAGTACGGCGGCGGGGTCGCGGCCTGGGGCGTCTGCGCGCTGCTGGGCAGCGCGGCGGCCGTGGGCTTCCTGGTGCTCGGCCGCCGCACGGCCGCGCCGGTGCCGGTGGAGGAGCCGGCCCGGGCGCTGGTCTAGTCGGTCTCGGGGGCCTCGGAGTCCGGGGCTGCCGGGGCTGCCGGGGCGGGGGCCGGGGCGGCGAGGTGGGTGAAGGCCTCCAGGTTCCGGGTGGACTCGCCGCGCTTGGTGCGCCACTCCCACTCGCGCCGGATCGCGGTGGCGAAGCCGAGTTCGAGCAGCGTGTTGAAGGGCTCGTCGGCGGCGCCGAGAACGGTGCCGAGCAGGCGGTCCACCACGTCCGCGGTGAGCGCCTCCAGCGGCAGGCGGCCGGCCAGGTAGACGTCGCCGAGCCCGTCGACCGCGTACGCGACGCCGAACAGCTTGGTGTTGCGCTCCAACAGCCAGCGGAACACCGCCTCGTGGTTCTCGTCCGGGCGGCGGATCACGAAGGCGTTCACCGACAGGGTGTGGTCGCCGACCCGCAGGGCGCACGGGGTGGCCAGCTTGCGCGTCCCGGGCAGCGTCGCGACCAGCGTGTACGGGTCGGTCGCGGCGGGCTCCCAGGCCACGCCCGCCTCGTCCAGGGCGGTGCGGAGCAGGGCCAGGGCGTCGTCCTTGGTGGGGGTTGCCATGCAGCAGACGTTACTCGGGGGTACGGCGCCGGCGGCGCCTGACTCCCCGTCACGCCGAAATGCCGGGGCCGTCGTCAGGCCAGGCGCAGGCCCGCCAGCAGGGAGGTGGAGTGCTGCATGGCCGCCGCGTAGACCTCGGCGGTGCGGGCAGCGGCGCGGTCCCAGCCGAAGGCGGCGGCGTGGGCGGCGGCGGCCAGGCCCTGACGGTGCACCAGCTCGCGGTCCGTCACGTACGGGCGCAGCGCGCGGGCCCAGTCCTGCGGGTCGTGGCCGGGGACCAGGGTGCCGGTGCGGCCGCCCTCGACCGCGACCGGGAGGCCGCCGACCGCGGCGGCGACCACCGGGGTGCCGCAGGCCTGGGCCTCCAGGGCGACCAGGCCGAAGGACTCGCTGTACGAGGGCATCACCAGGGCGGTGGCGGCCCGGTACCACTCGGCGAGCTGCTGCTGGCCGACCGGCGGGTGGAAGCGGACCACGTCCGAGATGCCCAGCTGGGCGGCGAGCTTCTGCAGGCTCTCCGGCTTGGCGAGCCCGGTGCCGGACGGCCCGCCGACCACCGGCACGATCAGCCGGCCGCGCAGCTCGGGCTCGCGCTCCAGCAGCACCGCGACGGCCCGCAGCAGCACGTCCGGCGCCTTGAGCGGCTGTATCCGGCCGGCGAACAGCAGCACCGCCGCGTCCTGCGGCAGGCCGAGGCGGGCCCGGGCGGCGGCGCGGGCGTCCGGGCCGGCGTGGCCGGGGCGGAAGACGTCGAGGTTGACGCCCGGGTGGACCACGGCGAGCTGGTCCTGGCGGGCGGCGTAGTGGAAGGCCAGCTCCTCGGCCTCCTCCGCCGTGTTGGCGATCAGCCGGTCGGCGGCCTCGACCACCTGGCTCTCGCCGATCTCCCGGGCGGCCGGCTCCGGGGTGTCCCCCTCGGCCAGCGCCGCGTTCTTGACCTTGGCCATGGTGTGCATGGTGTGCACCAGCGGAACGCCCCAGCGCTGGGCGGCCAGCCAGCCGACCTGGCCGGAGAGCCAGTAGTGCGAGTGGACCAGGTCGTAGTGGCCGGGGCGGTGGCCGGCCTCGGTGCGCAGCACCGCGTGGGTGAAGGCGCAGAGCTGGGCCGGCAGGTCCTCCTTCACCAGCCCCTCGTACGGGCCCGCCGTGACGTGCCGGACCAGCACGCCGGGGGCCAGCTCCACGGTGGGGGCGTCGTCCGAGCTGATCGCCCGGGTGAAGACCTCGACCTCGATGTCGAGGGCGGCGAGGCGCTTGGCCAGCTCGACGATGTAGACGTTCATCCCGCCCGCGTCGCCGGTGCCCGGCTGGTGCAGGGGGGAGGTGTGGACGCTCAGCATGGCGATCCGGTGCGGGCGGCGACGGCCGACCAGGCTCTGCAGGCGCCCGCGGCCGGGCGTGAGCAGGGGGGAACGTCGCGCCGCCGTGCGGGCGGGGTGCTTGGTCACCTGGCTGAGCCTCCTCGTCGCTCCCCTGGGCACCGCGCTCCGGCCCGTGGGCATTCGTCCAAGGAGACAACCACGTCTGTGTCACGTCGCATTCCCGCTCGGCGAAATCCGCTGGGGGCGCGGGGAACTGCGCGCGGGGGAACGGCAGCGCGTGCAACTGGCTGACGTGCCCCGATCCGGCTCTGGGCCGTCTTCCGGACTCGCGCAGTTCCTCGCGCCCCTGTGGGGCGCTCCTCTGTCCCTCGATAGGCTGCCCACATGGTCGCGCCGTCCGTTCCGCACAGTTCTCCCGCCCGTGGCCGGGGGGAGCGGCCCGAGGGGACGGTGACGCGGGGGACGACGGGGACCAACCGGCTGCGGCGGATGGACCGGTGGATCGCCCACGCACTGGGCCCGGCGCTGCGCTCCGCCGAGCGGCCGCCGACCGCCGTGGACCTCGGGTACGGGGCGGCGCCGTGGACGGCGGTGGAGCTGTCGACGCGGCTGCGCGCGGTGCGGCCGGACGTCCGGACGGTGGGCATCGAGATCGAGCCGGAGCGGGTGGCGGCCGCGCTGCCGTACGCCGAGCCACCGCTGCTGAGCTTCCGGCGGGGCGGCTTCGAGGTGCCGCTGGACCGCCGGGAGGGCGCGCTGCTGATCCGGGCGGCGAACGTGCTGCGGCAGTACGAGGAGGCCGCCGTCGGCCCGGTCTGGGAGCGGCTGTGCGGGCGGTTGGCGCCCGGCGGGCTGCTGGTGGAGGGCACCTGCGACGAGATCGGGCGGCGGCACGTGTGGGTGGCGCTGGGCCCGGAGGGGCCCCGGACGGTCACCTTCGCGGCCCGGCTGGCCGGGCTGGCCCAGCCCTCCGAGCTGGCCGAGCGGCTGCCGAAGGCGCTGATCCACCACAACGTGCCGGGCCGCCCGGTGCACGCCTTCCTCACCGACCTCGACCGGGCCTGGTCGGCCGCCGCCCCGTACGGCGCGTTCGGGGCCCGGCAGCGCTGGATCGCCACCTGCCGCTCGGTGGCCGGGAGTTGGCCGGTGGTGGACGCCCGGGGCCGGTGGCGGCAGGGCGAGCTCACCGTGGAGTGGTCCGCGCTGGCCCCCTGACCGGGCCGCGGCGCCGCCCGAGCTGACGGAGTCTCAGCCGGTCCCGTCCAGGGCGTCGCGGAAGACTCCGTGGGTCTCCGGGCCGAACAGCACGAAGCGCACCTCCACGAGCTCCGGGTGCTCCGCGACGGCCTCCCGCACCGCCCGGACGGCGATCCGCGCGGCGTCCGCCAGGGGCCAGCGGTAGACGCCGGTGGAGATGGCCGGGAAGGCCACCGTCCGGGCGCCGAGCGCGGCCGCCACGCGGAGCGACTCGCGGTGGCAGGAGGCCAGCAGCGCGGCCCGCGCCTCGTACTCCTCGGGCAGGTGGACGGGCCCGACGGTGTGCACCACCCAGCGGGCCGGGAGGCGGCCGGCGGTGGTGGCCACGGCCTGTCCGACGGGCAGCCCGCGGCCGTACTTCGAGGCGCGCAGGGCCCGGCACTCGGCCAGGATCTCCGGCCCGCCGCGGCGGTGGATCGCCCCGTCCACGCCTCCCCCGCCGAGCAGCGAGCTGTTCGCGGCGTTGACCACCGCGTCCACCTCCTGCGCCGTGATGTCACCCTCCACCGACGTGATGCGCGTCACCGTTCCCGACCTCCCGTGCGTTCCTCACCGGTCCATACCAGAATCGTTCCGCCCGAGGCCAGCGCATTCTCCCGGTCGCGTGGCGATAGCCACAGAGCCGCCCGTCAGCCGGAGGAAAGGGCTCCGGCCGCGTTATGGTCGCGGGAGCTCTCCGACTCCCGGTGCCATCCGGGCACCGCACGGCTGGCCCAGCCGTTGCGCTGTCGGGGAAAGGGAGGACCGACCAATGCCCGCAACGGGAGACGGGCGGGGGCCGGCGGCCCCGCACCGGCCGGGCGCCGTCGCCGAGGTGAAACCGCCGGCGCGGTCGCAGGGTGGACGCGCGTCGGAGCGGCCGGCCGGCCGGGGCCCGGCCACGCCCTCCGCCGCGGTGCTGCCGATACCGCACCCCCGGGCCAACGGCGGCGACGGCCCGTTCCGGCTGCTGGTGATCGAGAACGACTACACCGACGCGGCCTTCCTGGAGCAGCTGGTCGCCGACTCCGGCGCCGCGATCGAACTGCACTGGGCCCAGGGCGTGCCCTCCGCCGCCGAGCGGCTGGCCGGGGCGGCCGGCCAGGGGCGCCGGCCGGTGGGGCGTCCCCGCGAGGTGGAGTTCAGCTGCGTGCTGCTCGACCTGGCCGACCCGGCCGACCAGACCGGCCCGCTCCAGGGCCTGGACGGCCTGCACGAACTGCTCCGCCGGGCCCCGCAGACGGCCGTGGTGGTGCTCACCGACGCCGCCGGGGCCGAGCTGGGCGCGGCGGCCGTGGCCGCCGGGGCGCAGGACTTCCTGATCCGCCACCAGACCGACGGGCCGCTGCTGGCCCGGGCCCTGCGGTACGCGGTCGAGCGCCGCCGGGCCGACGAGTCGCAGCGCCGCCTGGTCGAGGCCGAGCTGCGCGGCCAGGAGAACGCCCGCCTCCAGCGCCACCTGCTGCCCACCCCGCTGCTGGACGGCGCCGGGCTCTCCTTCACCCGCCGCTACCGCCCCGGCCGCAGCCGGGCGCTGCTCGGCGGCGACTTCTACGACGCCGTCCGCACCGACGACGGCACCGTGCACGTGGTGATCGGCGACGTCTGCGGGCACGGCCCGGACGAGGCCGCGCTCGGCGTCGCGTTGCGGATCGCCTGGCGGTCGCTGGTCTTCGCCGGGCTGACCGGGCAGACCCTGCTCACCACCCTCCAGCACGTGCTGGAGCACGAGCGCCGCAGCGACGAGATCTTCGCGACGCTCTGCCTGCTGGTGCTCTCCCCGCCCTCCGCCGAGGGCCCGACGGCCGCCGAGGAGCAGGCCCGGATGTACCTCGCCGGGCACCCCGCCCCGCTGGTGCTGAGCCGGGACGGCGAACCCGGCCTGCTCCCCGCCGAGCAGGCCGGGCCGGCCCTCGGGCTGCTGCACTGCGACGATCCGGGCGCCACCTGGCCGGCCCAGGAGCTGACGCTCCGTCCGGGCTGGAGCCTGCTGCTGTACACCGACGGGCTGATCGAGGGCCGGGTCGGCGCCGGGTCGCGGCGGCTCGGCCAGGACGGGCTGATCGGCCTGATAGCGGACCACCAGGCGGGCGGGCTGACCCGGGGGCGGCTGGTGGACAGCGCCATCGCCGAGGTGGAGGAGCTGAACGGCGGGGCGCTCGCGGACGACGTCGCGGTGCTGCTGCTGGAGCGTCAGCCGGTGCCGCTCATCATGGGCTGAGCCCGCTCCCGGTGGGCGGACGGACGGAAGGGCGGGCCTCGCGGCCCGCCCTTCCGTGCTGGTGACCCGGTGTCCGACCCGTCGTCACCAGGGCCCGTACGGCCCGTTGTTGCTCCGGCTGCTGTTGCCGCGCCCGTCGGTCAGCTGCTTGATCGCCGGGCGGACGTCCACCACGTAGACGATCGAGGCCACCAGGCCGATCAGCGTCAGCGGACTGACCACCGAGGCACCCAGCAGCAGGTCGAGCGCGAGCGCCGCGCCGGTCAGGGCCAGCCAGAACGGCTTGGTCTTCTTGTCCGCCGCCCGGTAGGCGTCCTCGCGTCTGGTCACCGCGTCCACGAAGGCGAACAGCTTGAACCCGATGATCGCGACCGACAGCCACCACTCCGGGCTCAGGAACTGCAAGCTCAGGATGTACGCCACCGCTGCCGCCTCCTCCGTGTGTTCCGGTCACTGCCGCCGCCCATGGTGGCACGGCCGGGCGGCCGTACCGGGAACAACGAGCCGTACAGCCCGGATGTGCCCGCTTCCGGCCCGCTTCGCACCTTTCGGTGCGCGCGCTCACTCGGCGTCGGTCGGTGCGGCCTTCGGCTTGCGGGCGCGGGGAGCGCGCTTCGGGGCCGCGGCGGACTCCGGGGCCTGCTCCGGCTCCGGCTCCGGCTCCGGCTCCAGGTCGAGCACCACGGCCTCGGCCTCCACCAGCTCGGCCTCGACGGCCTCCTCCGGCTCCGCGGCCTGCTCGGCGGCGGTGCCCGGCTGGTTCTTCTCCACCACGGTGCGGCCCCGGACGGCCAGCTCGTCGTAGGCCTCCTTGGCCTTGACCGCCAACTCCAGGGCCAGGCCCACCTGCTGGAGCGCCAGCCCCTGCACCTTCTCCTGAATGCCCTTCAGGTCGGAGGGCAGCCCGCTGACCGTCCCGGCCACCTTCGCCTGCGCCTCGACCAGCTTGGCGCCGGCCTCCTGGAGCGCGGTGGCGGCCTTCTCCTGCGCGCCCTTGCGGTCGGCGGCCAGTGCCTCGACCTTGCCCGGCACCTCGCGCAGCTTCTCGTACGCCAGGTCGCCGGCGCCCGCGAGGGCGTACAGCGGGGTCGGGTCGCTGAGGGTCTTCTTGATCTCGTCGCCGATCGGCATGGCCCGTCGTCCTCTCATCCGTCGACAGTCCGGCGGCCGGCCTGTCCCTCTGCTGCTTCCGCTGCCGCGGCGGGCTGCTCCTGGTTCTCCTTCAGGAACGCCTCGTACACCGCCAGCAGGGCCTGCTTCTGCCGCTCGTTGAGCTGCCGGTCCGCCAGGACCGCCGCCCGCAGCCCGGGCGTCTCCCCCGGCTCGGCCTGCGGCCGCTCCTCGAGGATCCCGGCCTGCACGTACAGGGTCTCCGCCGAGATCCGCAGTGCTTTGGCGATCTGCTGCAGGATCTCCGCGCTCGGCTTCCGCAGCCCGCGCTCGATCTGACTCAGGTACGGGTTGGACACCCCGGCGGCGTCGGCGAGTTGGCGCAGCGAGTACCGCGCGTTCCGCCGCTGCTCGCGGATGTACTCCCCGAGCGAGCCCACGTTCAGCGAAGCCATGGCAGCAGTCTGCCCATCCGTGCTTGCAATTGCAAGCAGAGTGCTAGCGCCAGCACGCGGGGGCGTGGGGGCCGAGGGCGAGCGCGAGGATCGCGTCCACCGCCCGGGGCGGCAGCTCCGGGTTGCGGGCCGCCGCCCGCAGGACGGGAAGGGCACCTCCCCGCACCAGCCGGTCGAGCTGCTCGGGCGAGGCCGCCTGGTTCTCGGCCACCGCCTCGTCCATCTCCGGCCCCGGATGGTGGTCCAGGCAGGCGTCGAGGACCTCGGGCGTCGCGTTGCAGTGGTCCGCGACGACCAGGGCCGCCTCGAACGGGCTGTCGCGGTCCTGCGCGACGGTGAGCAGCAGGTCGGCAGGGCACCAGAGCTCGCGGGCGATCGGGGCGTGGCTGCCGGGCCCGAACCGTTCCGCCGCCGCACGGAGCCGCTCGGGGTCGCGGGAGCGGAGCGCGGCGCGGAGGGCCACGGCCGGATCGGGGTCGTCGACCAGCCGGGCGAGCACCTCGGGACGCAGGTGGACGTTGTCGAGCGGGAGCATGCGGACCCGGGGTCGGAGTGTTCCGCCAGGGCCGCCAGGCCGTCGACGTCCCGGTGGTGCGCGACTCCGCCCCCCTGGCCCGCCAAGGCCTCACGGACCAGGAGGTCGAGCGGGACGGCTCCGACGCCGCCGAGGACGTCACCCCGCCAGCGTCCGCCGTCGGCGTCGAAGAGGTGGCGGATCAGACGCGCGGGCGTGCCCCTGCCGCCCGCCACCGCCGCGGTGACCCGGGGGTCGTCCAGCCCGAGCAGGCGCTCGTAGGTCTCCGGCCGCAGGCCCGCCCAGCAGCCCGCGGCCTGGAGTGCCAGGGCGGGCCAGGTGGCGTCGAGGAGCTCCTCGACCGCGTCGGCCGGTGCGTGGCGGTTCCGGACGGCGGCGCTGCGCAGTTCCGCCAGGGCGGCGTCCGGGTCGGGGCGGTGCGGGCAGGGGACCAGGGGCGGCGGCCCGTCGACCGCGAGCAGGCCGCGCAGGGTCTCCCCGTCGGCGGTGGACCCGGCGATCGCGATCCGGACGCAGGCCTCGGTCCGCCGGCGGGCGTCCGGTCCGCCGGCCTCCTCCAGCAGCCGGACGGTCGCGGCGGCCACCGCGCAGTCGGGGTCGCCGGCCAGGATCCGGAGCGTGGCGCCCCGCTCCTCGGTGACCACCCCGTACTCGCGGCCGGCCGCGGCCAGCTGCGCCTCCGGGTCGTCCGCGGGGATCCGCTCCTCCGGCATCACCCCGGAGCGGACCAGGGCCAGGAAGGCCGCCCGGCCGCCGTCGGCCACCAGGGCGTCCAGCTGCCGGGGCGTCAGGTCCGACCGCCGGCACAGCTCCGACAGGACATCGGGGTCGCCGTGGTCGATCAGGGCATCGATGTGTTCCGGGCCCAGGGCACGACTGCTCGCCAGGGTCCGCAGGACGGTGCGCACGCCCGGGAGCGTCGCACGGCACGCACCGGTCCGCCAGGGAATTTGCCGGCCCGGCCGGTCGGCGGGGGCGGCAGGTGACGGTGGCTCAGGCGGTCGCTCAGGTAGTGACCTTGGCGATGAAGGAGGCGAGGTTGGTGGTGGTGCGGGTGATGCGTTCTTCGAGGGTGAGGGTCTCCTGGAGGCGGGTGCCGGACTGCTGGGGGTTGCGGAGGTGGTGGGAGCAGGAGAGGTCGGTGCAGAGGTAGACGCCGACGGAGTTGCCCTCGCGGCCGGCCTTGCCGGCCTTGGGGGCCACCATCAGGGAGACGCCGCCGACGTGGGTGGTGACGCAGACCGAGCACATGCTGCGGCGGGCCTGCCACGAGGCGGCGGACGGGCTGCGCAGGACCAGGCCGGTGGGGACGCCGTCGAGTTCGGCGACCAGGTAGGCGCGGTCGGGGGCCTGGGGGTCGCGCCAGCCGAGGTAGTCGAGCTCGGGCCAGGCGCGGTCCGCGAGGTCGCGCGGGACGGCCAGGCGGGAGGCCTCGCCCTTGGTGCAGTTCACGAAGGAGGCGCGGATCTGGGGCTCGGTCAGCGGCTTCATAGGGGTGAGGTTATTTTGCCTAAAGCTTTTAGGCAAATGCTTAATGGGCTCAGGCGAGAGGAGGCCGATGACACGCGCAGGACTGTCCGCCGAACGCCTCACCCTGGCGGGGCCGAACTCGCCGACGAGGTGGGCTTCGAGCAGATGACCGTCTCGGCCCTGGCCCAGGTCAGCGGCTTCCAGGACCCGCGCGAGCGGATCGCCCTGCCGGCCGGCGGCGGGCGGCGGGTGGCGGCGGGCGGCCGGACGGCTGTGGACGGCCGGACCTCCGACCCACGACCCCCGGCGCGGAGGTAAATACCGTGTGGCGGAATCGAACTGACGGACGGTAACGTGCCCCCCCGTCCCGTGATCACGGGTTCTCTCGCCGGTGCCACGGGCCCGGTGCTTGCGGAGGAAGGGACACATGGGGGAGCGCGTTGGCGCCCTGCGCCGCTTCGGCGGCCCGCGATTCGCGGCGGTGGCCGCACTGACGGCACTGCTGACCGGCGGGTTCGCCGTACCATCGTACGCCGATGAACCGGCCACCCGGAGCACGGTGGCCGGCACCGACCTGACGGGCGACGGCCGGCCGGACGTGATCTCCGTCAACGGCGACAAGCTGACCGTGCTGCCGGCCGGCGGGGCGCCGTACACCGCCGGAGGCGTCGCCGACAGGCCCGGTGCGCCTTGGAGTTGGCACCAGGTCAGCTTCCGGGGCAGCGCCACGGGCGGGACGGTGGGCGACCTCTACGCGTTCAACAGGTACAACCACGAGTTGCTCGTCTACCGGAACAGCGGCGGCTACGGCGAGGAGAAGGCCGGGTACTTCACCAAGGCGGCGGACCGGGTCGTGAAGGTGGCCAAGCCGGCCACCTGCGCGGCGGGTTCGGACTGCACGGGGTACGACCCGACCTGGGACTCGGCGACCCAGGTGATCGCCACGGACGGGATCGCCAACGCGGACGGCGTGCCGGACGTGGTCGCCGTCGAGGGCGGGAAGCTCTGGTACTACCCGGGCCGGAGCGGCGGCGGCCTCAATCCCCCCGTCCGGCTGGGCACCGGCGACTGGACGGGCGTGCAGCTGGCCGCCCCCGGCCGGGTGGGCGGCGAGCCCACTCTCTGGGCGCACCGTCCGAACGAGAGTCAGGCCGTCGGCCACCGCCTGCGCTTCGGACCGGCCGGCCTGCCGGTCGAGCTGCTCGCGTCCCCGACCAGCAGCTACCGGATCCAGAGCGCCGAGCGGGATGCCAACGGCGGGCAGCAGTGCTTCAACGCGTCCGGGGTACGGCCCTGCGACAGCGAGGGTTCGCTCTGGCAGCAGGGCACGGACGGCACCCTCCGGGAAGCCGGCCGCTGCCTGGCCCTCACCGACGGCGGACCCGTGGCCCAGGCGTGCACCGGTCAGCCGGACCAGCGGTGGCAGGTGCGGCAGGACGGCGCCGTGGTGGCACCGGACGGCCGGTGCCTCACCGTGCTGCCGGGGTGGGCGTACGCGTTCGAGGCGTGCGACGGCACGACCCGGCAGAGCTGGGGTGCCCGCAGCGCCGACCCCGCTTCCGGCCCCGCGCCGTTCCCGGCCCCGCTCGGCCTGATCACCCTCCCGGAGCGCGAGTTCGCCGATCCGTTCGTCGTGGAGGAGGGCTTCGACTCCCAGGGCGACCTGGACGGGGACGGGCGGCCCGAGCTGATCACCTCGGCCCTGTCGACCCTGAACACCAGGGTGACCCTCGTGCGCGAGGTCGAGGTGGCGGCCGACGGGGCGGTGCGGTTCGGCCGGCCGGTCTCGCTGGGAGAGCTCGGTGGACGCGAGCAGCCCTCGCCCGGTCGCACCTGGAACGGCAGCGCCTGGGACGTCTTCTACTCGGCGTGCGCGAGCCTGAAGGTCGAGAACGGAGGCAGCCTGGTCGTCACCGAGCTGGCGACCGGCCGGGTGCTGTGGAGCAGCAACACCCCCGGGCACCGCTTCGGCAGGTTCGCCGTGCGGGCCGACGGAGGCATCGAACTCCGCGACGCGGCGGACACCCGCTACTGGTCCGCCCGGCCCGACGGGGCTAGCTCGGTGGCCGATGCCACCCTGTGGGTACAGGACGACTGCAACGTGGTGCTGCGCGACCGGCAGGGCACCCCGGTCTGGTCGACCCGGACCTACGATCCGGCGCACGAGCCGGCCGGCGTGCCGCTGATGGCCGGCCGGACGCTGCGCGGCGGTGAGGAACTGGTCGCGGACCGCACCGCACTGGCCATGCAGGCGGACGGGAACCTGGTGCTGACCGACCGTCAGGCCGGACGGGTCCTGTGGGCCTCCGGCACGGGCGGCTCCCCGGGAGCGTCCGTCGCCGTGGAGGGCGACGGGAACGTGGTACTGCGCGACTCCCGGGCGAACCCGCTCTGGTCGACCGGGAGTTGGGGAGCCGTGGCCACCCGCCTGGTGGCGCAGCGGGACGGCAACCTGGTGGCGTACGACGCGGACGGCCGGGTCCGCTGGGCCTCCGGCACCTCGTACGACGGGGTGGACACCAAGGGCGCGCCGCTGCACGCGGGCCGCACGCTGCGCTCGGGCGAGACGGTGGCGTCCAAGGCCGGCCGGCTGGTGATGCAGCCGGACGGGAACCTGGTGCTGTACTCCAAGGCCACCGGCAACGCCCGCTGGTCGAGCCAGACCTGGGGCAACCCCGGTGCCACGGTCACCATGCAGGCGGACGGCAACCTGGTGGTCCGTGCCGCGGACGGCAGTGCGCGCTGGAGCACGGGCACCTACAGCTCCGCCGGGGCCCACGCGGTGCTCCAGGACGACCTCGACCTCGTGGTCTACGACCCTGTCGGAAAGGCCCGTTGGCAGTCGGGCACCGACAACCTGGCGGCCGCGCGGAGGGGTTCCCTGATGCCGCCGGGCTACCTGCTGCGCAGCGGTGAGGCTCAGCACACGATGCAGTCCTCGGCGGTCCTGACCATGCAGTCGGACGGCAATCTGGTGCTCACCAAGTCGGGCACCCCGGTCTGGGCGTCCGGGACCTGGGGCCACCCGGGTGCCTCGCTCACCCTGCAGGCCGACGGCAACGCGGTGGTCCACGACGCCCACGGCGACGCCCTCTGGTCCACCCGCACCTGGAGCCACCCGGGCGCCTACCTGGTGCTGCAGCACGACGGGAACCTGGTGCTGTACGACGCCGACGGGGCCCAGGCACTCTGGGCCACCAACACCTGGGGGTAGGCACGGCGCACCCTCCGCACCCCGCACGGGGCGGCACTCCGGACGCGTTCCGGATGCCGCCCCGTCGGCGTTCTCCGGGGCGGACGCCGTGACCGGGCACTACTGGGGACGGTCGGCTCTCAGGAGGGCGAGGACGTAGCGCTGGTCGGCGGTGAGGCGGGTGGGGTCGAGACCGTTCAGCCAGGTGAACAGTTCCGGGCCGACGTGGAGTTCACCGCCGTGACCGAGCCGGAGGGTGTCCGGCCGGTCGTACAGCAGCCAGTCGTCGAGCAGGTCGGAGAGTTGGCGGTCCGCGGCCGGGAGCCCCTGGGCGGGCCAGCGGTCGAGCCACGGGGCGAGGGTTCCGGCGGCGGCAGCGAGCAGGTCGAGGACGCGGCTCACCGGGACGCGCGTGGGGTGGTGACGGAGGGTCAGGTCGAACCAGGTCCGCCAGATGCCGAGGAGGGCGGAGCGTTCGGGCTCCGGCCAGAGCTGCCACCGCGCCTGGCGGAAGCGGGTGCCGACCGTGCCCTCGGCCACGCCCAGCGAGTCGGTCACGACCGCACGCATCAGACGGGGCGCCAGGCGGCGGATCAGGGCCGGGTGGTCGTTCCAGTGGCCGGGCGTCCTGATGACCGCGGTGGCGAGCAGACGGTCGGGCACTGCCTCGGGCGGCCCGGCGAGGGCTGCCAGGTCCGCCGGGGTGCAGCAGTGGCCGCAAGCCTCCGCGCGGAAGGGGGCGACGGCGGCGGGGAATGCGTCGAGGGCTGCGTGCAGCTCCTGCCAGGAGTCGGTCATGGGCGGCCCGTTCGGGACTCCGACCGGCGGGGCCGGTGAAGGTGCGCACGTTACCAGGGTGGGTCAGGGGCGGGCGGTGGGGCGGAGGTGGTGGGCCAGGAGATCCAGGGCGGCGGTGAGTTCGCGGAGTTCGGCCGGGGTGGCGTCCGGGAGGGCGGCGGCCAGGGCGGGGCCGATCGGGGTGGCACGGACCTCGGCCACCCGGGGGCTCGGCGCGGCGGCCGGGTGGAGGAGGGTGCGGCGGCGGTCGGCCGGATCGGGAGACGCGTCGACGGAGCCGGCCTCGCGGAGGCGGGCGACGGCGGTGGAGACCTGGCTCTGCGGCAGGCCGGTGCGGCCGGCGATCTCGCCGACGGTGGTGCCGGGGTGGGTGGCCACGTCCCCCGCGACGATCAGGGTCAGCCGGGCGCCGCCCGACTGGCGCTCGGCGCCGCCGGGGGGTTCGGGGAGGGCCTCCTCCCCGATCTTCATCAGGGCGCGGCCCAGCAGGAAGAGCTCGACTCCGTTCATGGGGAAGACGGTACATCTCCATAGATGCATCTATCTAGATACATCTAATTGGATGCGATACGGTGAGGACATCGCCGGGCGGAGTGACCGCCGGGCCGACCCGAGGGGGAACCACCATGCCCGAGCTCGTCGTCGACGGAGCCGTCCTGCACTACCAACTCCGCGGCACCGGGCCGCTGTTGCTGATCTCGCAGAGCGGCGAGGGCGACGCCGACCGCAGCACCGACCTGGTGGACACCCTGGCCGACAGCTTCACCGTCCTGACCTACGACCGGCGCGGCCTCTCGCGGAGCCTGACCGCCGAGGGGCGCGAGGCCGTAGCCGTGGCGGACCACGTGGACGACGTGCACCGGCTGCTGGCCGCCCTGACGGACCGGCCCGTGCCGATGCTCGGCTGCAGCCTCGGCGCCGTCATCGGCCTGCACCTCGCGGCCCGGCACCCCGAGCAGCTCTCCACCCTGATCGCGCACGAGCCGGTGGCACCGTGGCTGCTCGGGGCGGAGGAACGGGCCCACCACGTCGCGGAGTTGGCGGAGCTCCAGGAGCTGTACCTGCAGGACGGGTTGGCGGCGGTGCTGCCCGAGATCGCGCGGGTGCTGGGCATCGACACCACGGGGCGGGACGTGGAGGAGGGTCTGACCCCGCAGCCGATGGACGCGCAGCGCCGGGCCAACTTCGACCGCTTCCTGCGGCACGACTTCACGGCGCTGCTCCGGGACGACCTGGCGCCGGACACCGTGGCCGCCTCGCCGGTCCGGATCGTCCCCGCAGCCGGGGTCACGACTCCGGAGGAGGTCTTCGACCGGCGCTGCGCCGACGCGCTCGCCGAGCTGGTGGGGACGGAGGTGGCCGAGTTCCCCGGTGGTCACAACGGGAACACCAGCCACCCCCGGGCGTACGCCGCGCGGCTGGTCGAGGTTCTGCTCGAGGAGGCCGGGACCGCGGCACGTGCGACGGCCTGACGCGCCCCGATCCCACGCCGGTGGCCTCCCGAACCGCGCGGTCCCCCGCGCCCCAGGATCACCCCGTGCGGCCTCGCCCCCGGCGCGGTCAGACGGGGTCAGGTGGGCAGGGTGCCGACGACCACGGTGGCGTCGTGGGGGGCGGAGGTGGTGGTGCGGGGCCGGAGGCCGGCGGCGGTCATGGTGGCGGCGGTGGCGGGGGCCTGGCGGGCGCTGGTCTCGATCAGGAGGTGGCCGCCGGGGGCCAGCCAGCGGGGGGCGCCGGCGATGACGCGGCGTTGGACGGCGAGGCCGTCGGGCCCTCCGTCGAGGGTGGCGAGGGGTTCGTGGTCGCGGGCCTCGGGCGGGAGGAAGCGGATCTCGTCGGTGGGGACGTAGGGGGCGTTGGCGACCAGGACGGTGATCCGGCCGCGCAGACCGTCGGACAGCGGGGCGTACAGGTCGCCCTGGTGGAGGCGCGCGGAGGCGGGCAGGTTGCGGCGGGCGCAGGCGACGGCGGCCGGGTCGAGATCGGCGGCGTGGAGTTCGGCGTGCGGACCGCGGGCCAGGACGGCCGCCACGGCACCCGCGCCGCAGCAGAGGTCGAGCACGACGGAGTCGGGCGCGAGGAGCGCGGCGGCCTGTTCGGCCAGGTACTCGGTACGGCGGCGCGGTACGAACACGCCGGGGCCGACCGCGATCCGCAGGCCGCAGAACGCGGCCCAGCCGAGCACGTGCTCCAGCGGGTAGCCGGCCGCCCGACGGGCCGTCATCTCGGCCAGCTGGGCGGGCCCTTCGGCGGTGGCGAGCAGCAGCTCGGCCTCGTCCTCGGCGAAGACGCAGCCGGCGGCGCGGAGGGTGGTGACGGTGGTGGCGTACGACACGGTGAGATGCCTTTCGAAGCTTCGAAGGGCGCTCTCGGGTCCGGTCGGTCAGACCGGACGGGAGACGGAGGAGAGCACCCGGACCTTCACAGCGGTAATGGGTCTCACCTCCTCAGCAGGCCCGTGGACCATGACCACGGGGGAGTTGCACTCTATCGGACGCCGGGCTCCGCGCCGGTCATCCGGCGGTAGTCGGCGGCCAGCACGGCCGCGAGGTCACGGCCGCCGAGGCGGATGCCGGACGGGCCGAGGGCGTCGAGCGCCGTCCCGCCGTCCTCGGGGTCGGCGGCCGCGGACGCGGCAACGGGATCGGCGACGGGCGCGGCGACGGGGCCCGCGGCGAGGGTGAAGGAGCCGTCCCAGAAGTGCTCGGGCACCTGCTGAGCGTCCGTCATGTCTCCTCCTCCAAGGCCTCTGTGGCGAGGGTGACCAGTTCACGCAGGGCGGCCGGGTCGAGCTCGGTGAGCCAGCGCTCCTCGGCGGCGACCGCCTGGTCGGCCAACGAGCGCTTCGCCTCGATGAGTTCGCCGATCCGCTCCTCGACGGTGCCGACGCAGACCAGTCGGCGGACCTGGACGGCCCGGTGCTGACCGATCCGGTGGACCCGGTCGGTGGCCTGGTCCTCGACCGCCGGGTTCCACCAACGGTCCAGATGGATCACCTGGTTGGCGGCGGTGAGGTTGAGCCCGGTGCCACCCGCGCGGAGCGAGAGCAGGAAGACCCGGGGTCCGTCCGGCTCCTGGGCCTGGAAGCGGGCCACCATCTCCTCACGGCGGTGGCGGGGCACACCACCGTGCAGGTAGAGCACCTCGGTGCCGAGCCGCTGGGCCAGGTGCGGCTGGAGCCGCCGCCCGAACTCGGCGTACTGGGTGAAGACCAACGCCCGGTCACCCTCCGCCAGCGCCTCGGTGAGCAGTTCCTCCAGCCGGGCCACCTTGCCCGAACGGTCCCCCAACGGCGAACGGTCGTGCAGGAGTTGGGAGGGGTGGTTGCAGACCTGCTTGAGCCGCCCGATCGCCGCCAGCACGGCACCCTTGCGCTCCACGCCCCGGATGCCCTGGAGGCGGTGGAGCAGCTCGGCCACCACGGCCTGGTACAGCCCGGCCTGTTCGGCCGTCAGGTGACAGCGGACGGTGATCTCCTGCTTGGCCGGCAGCTCCGCAGCCACCGCCGGGTCCGTCTTGCGACGGCGCAGCACGAACGGCCCGGTCAGCCGCCGCAGCCGCTCTCCCGCCGCGACGCTGCCGTGCTGCTCGACCGGCAGGCCGAAGCGCTCGCGGAAGACCTCGGCGCTGCCGAAGAGGCCGGGGTTGGCGAAGTCCAGCACGGTGTGCAGCTCGGACAGCCGGTTCTCCACCGGCGTGCCGGTGAGGGCGATCCGGTGCACGGTGGCGGGGATCGAACGGAGCGCCCTGGACTGGGCGGTGGCGGCGTTCTTGACGTGCTGCGCCTCGTCGGCGACCACCCGGCGCCAACGGACCCTCCGCAGCAGGCCGGCGTCGCGCTGGAGCACGCCGTAGGTGGTGATCACCAGGTCGGCCGCGGGCAGCGCGGTGGCGCGCTCGGCGCCGTGGTGGACGTGCACCCGCAGCATCGGCGCGAACCGGGCCGCCTCGCGCTGCCAGTTGCCGACCAGGGACATCGGACAGACCAGCAGGGTCGGGCCGGGCGGGCCGGTCGGGCCGGGCGGGCCGGTGGCCCCGGCGTGGTGCTCGGCCGCCAGCAGGGCGAGGGTCTGCACGGTCTTGCCGAGCCCCATGTCGTCCGCCAGCACCCCGCCCAGGCCGAGCCGGGACAGGGCGTGCAGCCAGGCCAACCCCCGTTCCTGGTAAGGCCGGAGGGTCGCGCCGAACTCGGGCGGCAGCGGCGGGGCGGTGGTGTCCACGGCGCGGCCGGCGAGCAGCTCACCGAGCGGGCCGGTGGCCGTGACGGCGGTGACCGGCAGCCCGCCGGCGGTGGCGGACGGGTCGAGGGCCAGGCGGAGCAGGTCAGCGGTGTCGATGGTGCCGCTGCCGTGCCGCTCCAGGAAGCGCAGCGCGGAGGCGATCTGCCCGGCGTCCACCTCCACCCAGCGGCCGCGCAGCCGCACCAGCCCCTGCTGGGCCGCCCCGAGGTCGGCCAACTCCTGTTCGGTGAGGGTGATTCCACCGAGGGCCAGCTGCCAGCGGAAGTCCACCAGGGAGTCCCGGTCCACCTGCGCCTCGCGCTTCACCGAGCCGGGCGGAGTGACGCGGGCTGCGGTGAGGGCGAGCCCGAGGCGTGGACGGCGCTGCCACCAGGTGGGGAGCAGGACGCCGAACCCGGACTCCGCCAGGGCGGGAGCCGCGTCCCGGAGGAACCCGAGGGCCTCCTCGCGACCGAGCCGCAGGGCGGTCGGGCGGGAGCCCGCCAGGGCCGGGCGCAGCTCGGGGCGGCGCAGCGCGGCGCGGTGCAGCTCGACGGCGAACTGCTCCTGTGCGTCGGGGACTTGGCGGACGAGCGCGGCAGCGGCCGGACCGTCCGCCCAGAGCTCGGCGGCGGAGAGGAGGAGGGAGGGCCGGTCGATCGCCTGGAGCAGGAAGTCGAGCCGCCAGTCGTCCTCGTCAGGGCGGCCCTCGGGGTCACCGTCGCCGGGGCCGAGCGGCTCGGAGAGCCGGAAGCAGAGGCGGAGTGTACGGCCGGGGGCGGGGTCGCCCGCGTACCAGCGCGTCAACTCCTCCTGGAGGTCGGCCAGTTCGCTGCCGAGGGGGGCGCGGTCGGGTGCGGCCGGCAGATCGGGGGTGGGTGACGGGGTGGGCTCGACCGAGGTCGGCGATCCGGTCCCGGCGGGTGTGGACGGGGCAGCGGAAGTGGGTGTGGGTGCGGGTGCGGGGAAGGTGCCGTCGGGGGCGTGGAGGGCGGCCAGCCAATCGGCGACCGCGCCCTCGCCGGCCGGGGCGGGCGCACCCTCCAGGGCCACCCGCACCTCGCGGTCCGTCAGTGCGTCGAGCAGTGCGGCGACCATCGCGTCCGCCGCCGCCGGGGCGAAGGACTGGGCTTCGGGGGCCACGACCGGGACCTCGGCAAGGGCGATCGGCGGGCAGCCACGGGCCAGCGCCCCCGCCTCGGCCCGGGCGGTCCGGTCGGGTGCGGGCTGCCAGTGGGCGTACGGGCGGCCGTCCCGTTCCCGCAGGACGGGAAGGACGCGGCCGCGTCCGGCCAGCCGCCAGGCGAGGTCGTGGACGGCGGTCAGCCAGCGGAGCGACGCACCGTAGGCGAGCTCCACCGGGCCTTCGGCGTCCGGGAGTTGGAGGGTGGCCGCGCCCCCGTGGGGGTCGTAGAGCTCGCCGAGGAGTTGGGCGGCGGCGGTCGACGGGAAGAGCAGGACGGGCACCCGCCAGTCGGCGAGCGTGACCCCTTGGCCGATGGCGCCGACGGGCAGCTGCGGGGAGGGCGTGGGCGCCCCGCCGAGGCCGGGCAGCCGCAGCGTGCCCCACCGCTCGGGCGCCTGCCCGGCCAGCCAGCCCGCCCCTGGCCCGAGCGCCGCCAGCAGTCGGGCCACCTCGTCGGCGGGGCAGGCGTAGGGGTGCGCGGCGGAGGGGCCCCGGCGGGCGGGCGGCGTACGGGGGGCGGCGAAGGCCCGGGCATCCTCCGCCCAGAGCGCGAGCTGCCCGTCGGCCCGCCAGAACGCGTGCAGCGCGTACATCGGCGCACACCCCTCCTGGCCACGGACGTTCTCCTCGAGCTCCCACCCTAGAGGGACCGCCGGACACTCCCGCCGGGGCAGGCCGGAGCGGAGCACCGGGAGTCGGGGCGGGCGGTGGTGGCCAACCCGGGGGCGCGGGGAACTGCGCACGGCGGGAGGGGACGGCCGGTGTGCCGGGTACGGGCCTTCACGTGCAAGTGGCTCTCCGCACCCGGCACACGGGGCGGTGCCTTCCGATTCGCGCAGTTCCTCGCGCCCCTGGCCGCCTTCGGCGACCTCAAGGCAACCCGGAGGCAACCCGGAGGCGGGCGGCGCGAATGGTGGTGGCCACCCAAGGGGCGCGGGGAACTGCGCGTGGCGGGAGGGGATGGCCCGTGTGCCGGGTACGGGGCCTCACGTGCAAGTGGCCGTCCGCACCCGGCACGAGGGCGATGCCTTCCGATTCGCGCAGTACCTCGCGCCCCTGACCGCCTTCGGCGGCCGGCCCGAGGACGGGCGGGAGCGGGGCCGGATGGGTGTTCCAAGCCGACCCACCGGCTTGTGGTTGAACTTTGAACGAAATGGGTCTACGGTGGAGCCATCAACAAAGTTGAAGCCTAAACAACTGGCTTCGCACCCCGAGGAGCAGCAGCCATGGGCATCTTCAACCGCAACAAGACCGCCGCGACCACCACCGCCGTCGCCGAGCGCCCGGCCGGTCCGGACCTCGCCCACCTCACCGGCGACTACGCGATCGACGCCTCGCACAGCCAGATCGGCTTCGCGGTCCGCCACGCCATGGTCACCAACGTCCGCGGCCAGTTCACCGAGCACGAGGGCCTGCTCAAGCTCGACGGCACCACCCCGGAGAACTCCACCGCCGCCCTGACCATCAAGGTCGCCAGCATCGACACCGGCAACGGCCAGCGCGACGAGCACCTGCGCACCGGCGACTTCTTCGCCGCCGAGAGCTTCCCGGAGATCACCTTCCGCTCCACCTCCGCCGAGCGCCTCGACGGCGACTCGTACCGGATGACCGGTGAGCTGACCATCAAGGACACCACCCGCCCGGTCGTGCTCGACCTGGAGTACACCGGCAGCGCCACCGACGTGTACGGCGCCCAGCGGGTCGGCTTCGAGGGCTCGACCACGGTGGACCGCACCGCCTGGGGCCTGAGCTACAACGCCGCGCTGGAGACCGGCGGCGTGCTGATCGGCGAGAAGGTCAAGCTCAGCTTCGACATCTCCGCCGTCAAGCAGGCCTGACCGCGGCCGGCTCCCCGAGCAGTGCGGCGTCCTCGGCGGGCAGCCAACTGCCCGCCGGACGGCGCAGCCAGCCCTCACGGGAGGCTAGCCGTCCGGCCGCCTCGCGCAGGGCCCGCAGGCCCGGATGGCGCTCCCCCGGCCGGTGCACCAGGCTGACCAGGGCGAGCGGTACCGGCTCGACCAACGGCAGGGTCACGGCCCCGGGTATCCCGGGGCCGCCCGTCGTGGTGAGCATGGCCTCCCCGTGCCGCGTCAGGTAGTGCCCCACCTCGTCCACCCCGACCGGCGGTGCGTGCGGAGCGGCGGCCACCAGGCCGAAGGCGTCCAGCAGCCGGCGCCCCAGGTCGGTCCACTCGGTGGTGGTGGGATTGCCCGCGCAGACGTCCACCGGATACCCGGCCAGCGCCGCCAGCGGCACCCGCTCCAGCCCCGCCAAGGGATGCGAGAGCGGCAGCATCACCGCCATCTCCTCGAACCGCACCGGCAGTTGGGCCAGCCCGGCCCGGACTCCGGGCGGCAGCCCGGCGAAGCGCCCGAACGAGGCGTCCAGCCGGTAGGCCAGCAACTCCCCTGCCGCGGCGGCCAGTCCACCGTGGAAGCGGGCCAGCAGCTCCTGCCCGGGGCAGGCCTCCCGGGCCTCCGCCAGCACCCGGACGGTGGTCAGGTCGTCCCCGCCGACATCGTTGTTGAGGTCCACCAGCAGCGGCCGTCGGACGTCCGAACCGGCGAGCAACTCGTCGTGCAGGAGCAGGAGTTCCCGCACCTTCGGCAGCAGCCGCTCCCCCTCCGGGGTGAGCCGCACGCTCCGGGTGGTCCGGTCGAAGAGCCGCCGCCCGAGCGTCTCCTCCAGCGCGCGGACGTCCCGACTCAGCGCCTGCTGTGCCACGTGCAGCCGCTCGGCCGCCCGGCCGAAGTGCAGGGTGTCGGCGGTGGCCACGAAGCCGCGCAGCAGCCGGGGATGGAGATCACGGGGCATCCGGGCACCCTAGCCGATTGACAACACAGCTGTGTCAATGGCGCCGAACAGGTGTTGGACCGGGTGGCGGGACGGTCGTCAGGGTGGGTGTCACTCCCCCTCCGCTGACGTCCGCTCAGGAGCTCCGTGTTCGCCTCGTACCGCCGTCTGTTCGCCGCGCCCGGCGCGCTCGCCTTCACGCTGAGCGGGCTGCTGGCGCGGCTCTCCTTCTCGATGACCGGGGTCTCCGCCGTGCTGATGGTGGCCGCCCGGCGGGACTCGTACGCGCTGGCCGGGGCGGTCTCCGCCGCCGGGGTGGTCGCGGTGGCGGTCGGAATGCCGCTGCTCGGGCGGCTGGTCGACCGGTACGGGCAGGCGCGGGTCTCGGTGCCGTGCGTACTGGCCGGCATCGGGCCGATGGCCGGGCTGCTGCTCTGCGCCCGGTACGGCGCGCCGGCCTGGACGCTGTTCGTCTGCTACCCCCTGGCCTCGGTGCTGCCCAACCTCGGCGGCATGGCCCGGGCGCGCTGGGCGCACCTGTACGCCGACGACCCCGAGGCGCGGCACACCGCGAACGCGCTGGAGCAGGCGCTCGACGAGGTCTGCTTCATGGCCGGGCCGGTGCTCGGCACCGCGCTGTGCACCGGCCTCTTCCCGGAGGCCGGGCTGCTGGTGGGGTCGGTGCTGGGCGGGGGCGGGGTGCTGCTGTTCGCGGCGCAGCGGCGGACAGAGCCTCCGGTGCGGCCCCCGTCGACGGTGACGGAGGGTCAGGCGGGCGGGGTGCTGCGGGTGGGGCGGCTGTGGCTGCTGGTCGCGGTGTTCGCGGCGACCGGACTGCTCTTCGGCTCGATGGAGGTCACCACCGTCGCGTACGCCGACGCGCTCGGGCAGCGAGCCTCGGCGGGGTGGCTGCTGGGGCTGGTGGCGGCGGGGTCCGGGCTGTCGGGGTTGGCCTTCGGGGTGCTGCGGACCCGGATCGGGGCGGCCGGACGGCTGCCGGCGGGGTTGGGGGTGCTGGCCGGGCTGACGCTCCTCCCGCTGGCGGTCGGTCAGGCCGGGGGCGGGGTGGCGCTGCTCGGGCCGGCGCTGTTCGTGGTCGGGGTGGCGGTGGCGCCGACGATGGTGACGGGGATGACGCTGGTCCAGGAGGTCCTGCCGGCGGGCCAGTTGAACGAGGGCATGGGCGTCGCGGTGGCCGGGATCCTGGTCGGGATCTCCGCCGGGGCGGCGGGTGGCGGGGCCCTCGCGCAGCACGCGGCCCCCGGGACGGGCTACCTGATCACGGCCGGGGCGGCGGTCCTGGCGCTCGCCGTGACGACTGCGGGGTACCGGGGACTGGTCGGCCCGGGGACGCGGGGAACTACGGGCGGGGGAACGGCAGCACGGGCAACTGGCTGACGTGCCCCGATCTCACGCCGGTACGCCTTCCGCACTCGCGCAGTTCCTCGCGCCCCCGGCGCGCCCCGACACGCCGCCGCCAGCCCCCGGACCTAGCCGTCGAGGAAGGTGTACTCGTACTCCGGGAGCGGGTGGCCGCCGGGGAACCAGCCGGTGCGGGTGTCGGTGCGGGTGGCTCCCTCGCGTTCGTAGAAGGCGACGGCGCGGGCGTTGCCCTGGAGGACCTCCAGGTAGAGGGTGACGTCGCGGCAGTGGTCGCGGCAGGCGGCCAGGAGGCGGGCGCCGATGCCGTCTCCCGTGAGTCCGGGGCGGACGTGGAGGTTGTCGAGCAGGACGCGGCCGTCCGGCTGGGGCACCAGGTAGGCGAAGCCGACGAGCTCTCCCCCGCGCTCGGCGACCAGCAGGTGCGGGGTGTTGGCCGGTTCGCCGTAGTCGGCGGTCAGGCGCAGGTCCCAGAGTTCGCGCCGTTCCTCCGTCAGACCGTCGCCGAGGGCCTCGGCCGGGACGATGCCGGCGTAGGCGGTGCGCCAGCTCGCGCTGTGCAGGGCGGCGACCGCGGGGGCGTCGGCGGGGGTGCCGGGGCGGATGAGCGACTGGTCCATGCCGAGAGCCTGCCACAGCCCACCGCCACCCCATCTTGAACATGTTCAAGAATCGCTCTACAGTCATGCCCAGAGCTTTTGAACACGTTCGAAAAGGAGCGGTCCCATGGACCTCACGGTCATCAGCTACGCCGTCTACCTGCCCGTCGCCGCCGGCGTGACCTTCTGGGTCGCCCGCACCCTCAGCCGCAACGGCCGCCTCTTCCTCTCCGACGTCTTCGCCGGCGACGAACGGCTGGCGGACGCCGTCAACCACCTGCTGGTGGTCGGCTTCTACCTGATCAACCTCGGCTTCGTCGCCCTCTGGATGCGCAACGACCGCCGGGTCGAGAGCGCCGCCGGGGTCTTCGAGGCGCTCTCCTACAAGCTCGGCACCGTGCTCCTGCTGCTGGGCGTGATGCACCTGGGCAACGTGTACGTGCTCAACCGGATCCGCCGCCGGGGTTCGCTGGAGCAGCAGCAGCGCCCGCCGGTCGCCCCGCAGGGCTTCGTCGCCCCGTACCCGGCCTGACCGGCGGCGGGGGGCATGACCACCATGACGACGACCAAGGCCACGGCCGCCGCGGCACCGGTCCGCTGGCTCACCGTGCTGCACGATCCCGACTGCTCGCTCTGCCGCCACCTCGCGGCCTGGCTGCGCGGCCAGCCCAAGCTGGTGCCGCTGGAGCTGGTGCCGGTCGGCTCGTACGTCGCCCGGCAGAAGTTCCCGACGCTGGACCACGACGCCTCGCTCGGGGAGCTGACCGTGGTCTCCGACAGCGGGGAGGTCTGGCGCGGGGCCCCGGCTTTCGTCACCGCGCTCTGGGCGCTCACCGAGCACCGGCCGCTGGCCGTCTCGCTCTCCACGCCGGCGGGGCTGCCGCTGGCACGGGCCGCGGTGTTCGCCGTCAGCGCGTACCGCCGGGCGACCGGGGCCGGCGTCCCGGCCGCGGCCGGGGCCCCACCCGTGCCCGCACCCGCGCCAGGGCCCGTACCCGGGGCGGAGGGGTGGCCGCCGAGCGGTCCGGTCTGTGACGACGGCTCATGTCCGGTGCCGGCCACCCCGTCCGGGTAGGCTCAACCAGCGTGGAGCAGCCGAACCAGCACGAGAGCGACAACAGCCCCGCCGAGCAGGCCCCCGAGCTTCCGGGCGGTCGCGCCCTCCCCAAGACCGGGAAGAGCGAACAGACCCGGGCGCTGATCCTGGACACCGCGATGCGGCTGTTCAAGGAGCGCGGCTACGACAAGACCACCATGCGGGCGATCGCCTCGGAGGCCGGGGTCTCGGTCGGGAACGCCTACTACTACTTCGAGTCGAAGGAGTTCCTGATCCAGGGCTTCTACGACCTGATGACCTACGACCACGCCGCCGACGCCAAGGCCCGGATGGAGGGGCACAAGGAGTTCGCGGACCGGCTCCAGATCGCCCTGGAGTCCTGGCTGGACACGGCGGCGCCGTACCACGAGTTCGCCTCGCAGTTCTTCCGGACCGCCGCCGATCCGAACAGCTCGCTGAGCCCGTTCTCCAACGAGTCGCACCCGGCCCGGGCCACCGCGGTCCAGCTGTTCCGGGACGTGCTCGACGGCTCGGAGCTGAACAGCAAGCTGGACGCCGAACTGGCCGAGCTGCTGCCCGACCTGCTCTGGCTGCACCTGATGGTCGTGGTGCTGTACTGGGTCTTCGACCGCACCGAGGACACCGAGCGGACCCGGGAGTTCGTCCGCCGCTCGACCCCGTTCGCGGCCAAGCTGCTGACGCTCTCCCGGTACCGGGTGTTCCGCCCGATCGTCCGGGACGCCAAGGGGCTGATCCAGGACTTCATCCTGCCGACCATCGGCCGGACCCAGAAGTCCTGAACCACGCCCGCCTGGTGACGATCCGTCAGAACGGCTCCGGGTTCCACGCCCGGAGCGGGGTGCGCAGCAGCAGGTCGGCGGTGGCCGCCGCGCCGGGGCGCAGTTCGGTGACCAGGCCGGCCAGGGCCCGCCGGGAGGCGGACTCGGAGCCCAGGTAGAGGGCGCCCAACTCGGCCGCGTCGAGAGCGAGTTCGGCCGGCTCGTCGGTCGGCTCGGCCCGGCCGGTGCCGTCCGCGGCCACGGTCAGCGCCCAGCGGCCCTCGGCGTACCCGTGCCGGTCGGTGACCTCCAGCACCAGGCGGCCGGGAGCAGCGTAGGTGCGGGCGGCGAAGGCGGCCGGGACGTCCAGCAGCCGGAGCCAGGTGGCGTCGCCGAACTCCTCGCCCGGCCGGGCGTGCCGCGGGTCCTTGAGCCAGAGCGGCAGCGGGTCGTCGGCGCCGAGGTTCTCGACCACGACGGTCCGGACCCAGTCCACCGAGAAGACCAGGCGCCAGAGCGCCAGGGCCGCGGTGGTGTCCATCGCGAGGAAGTCGTCGACGGTGAGGGTGCAGTTGGGCAGGCCGTTCTCCCAGACGTCGTCCACCCGGTAGGTCGCGATGCCCGCGACGGCGCCGGCCGCGTCCCGGTAGACGGCGGCGAACGGCTCCTTCCAGTCGAAGCCGGGCGCGGTCAGCTCACCGGTGTACATCTTCCACCGGTACGACTTGCGCTCGATCGCCCCGGGCTGGGTGAGCCGCCACCGGTCGTAGAACTCCGGCCCGATCTTGCGGAGTTCCTCCATCGAGGCGAAGTCCACCCGGCCGGGGGTCGGCGGCAGGTCCCCCCGCAGGCCGCCGCTGCCGACGGTGTCGATCTTCAGTGCCTCGACCCGGGAGGAGGGGCCGAAGCCGAAGCGGCCGTAGATGGTGTACTCGGCCGCCAGCAGGATGGCGACCACGCAGCCCCGGGCCTTGGCGTCGGCCAGGTCGACGGCCATCATCCGGCTGAGCAGACCGCGCCTGATGTGGGTGGAACTGACCGTCACGGCGGAGACCGCGTCGGCCACGACGGTGCCGCCGCCCGGGACGGTCAGCTCGGTGTCGAAGCTGCGGAAGGTGGCCACGCAGCGGGCCGGGTCGAAGGGGTCGAACGCGCCCTGGAAGCGGTTCGGCTCGAACTGGAGGCGGCGGAACTCCCCGCCCTCCCCGATGTGCGGCCGCAGGAAGCCCCGGGCCAGCGCGCGCTCCCAGGCAGGGAGCTCGTCCTCGGTGATGTAGCGGATCTCGACCTGGTCCCCAGGTCCGTCGTTGCCCATCCCGTCACCGTACGACGCACCGTCAGGCCTCGGCATCCGTATTTCACCCGGCCGGCTCCCAGGGAGCTCCGAGGGACTCCACAGCTTTCCTCATCTCACATATGAGATATCGTCTGGCGAATGAGCGACGACTACCTCAAGCGCATCGGCGGTCTCATCCGCACCGCCCGCGAGCACAAGGGCAAGACCCAGGGCCAGCTCGCGGAGGCGCTCGGCACCAGCCAGAGTGCGGTCAACCGGATGGAGAAGGGCCAGCAGAACCTGACGCTGGAGATGGTCGCGCGGATCGGCGAGGCGCTGGACAGCGAGATCGTCTCGCTCGGCTACGCCGGCCCGATGCACCTGCGGGTCGACGGCGGAAGGCAGTTGAGCGGCGCCATCGACGTCCGCAGCAGCAAGAACGCCAGCGTCGCCCTGCTCTGCGCCTCGCTGCTCACCACCGGCCGCACCACGCTGCGCCAGGTCGCCCGGATCGAGGAGGTCTACCGCATCCTCGAGGTGCTCTCCTCCATCGGCGTCAAGGCCCGCTGGGTCAACGACGGCCGCGACCTGGAGCTCACCCCGCCCGCCGAGCTCGCCCTGGACTCCATGGACGAGGCCGCCGCGGTGCGCACCCGCAGCGTGCTCATGCTGCTCGGCCCGCTGATGCACCGCGCCGAGCAGTTCCGCATCCCCTACGCCGGCGGCTGCGACCTCGGCACCCGCACCGTGCAGCCGCACCTCGGCGCCCTGCGGCAGTTCGGCCTGGAGGTCGCCGCGACCGACGGCAGCTACCACGCCCAGGTCGAGCCGGGCGTCTCCCCCGGGCGGGCGATCGTGCTGACCGAGCGCGGGGACACCGTCACCGAGAACGCGCTGATGGCCGCCGCCCGGCACGACGGCGTGACGGTGATCCGCAACGCCAGCCCCAACTACATGGTCCAGGACCTCTGCTTCTTCCTGGAGCAGCTCGGCGTGAAGATCGAGGGCATCGGGACCACCACCCTGGTGGTGCACGGTCAGCCCGACATCACCTGTGACGTCGACTACGCGCCGGCCGAGGACCCGGTCGAGGCGATGAGCCTGCTGGCCGCGGCCGTGGTCACCTCCTCCGAGCTGACCATCCGTCGGGTGCCGATCGAGTTCCTGGAGATCGAGCTCGCCGTCCTGGAGCAGATGGGCCTCGACTACGACCGCACCCCCGAGTACCCCGCCGCCAACGGCCGCACCCGGCTGGTCGACCTGACGGTCCGTCCGTCCAAGCTCACCGCCCCCGTCGACAAGATCCACCCGATGCCCTTCCCCGGCATCAACATCGACAACGTCCCCTTCTTCGCGGTGATCGCGGCGGCCGCCCACGGCACCACCCACATCAACGACTGGGTCTACGACAACCGGGCCATCTACCTCACCGACCTGACCCGCCTCAACGCCGACGTCACCCTCCTCGACCCGCACCGCGTCCTCGTCCAGGGCCCGACCCGCTGGCGCGCCGCCGAGACCGTCTGCCCCCCGGCCCTGCGCCCCGCCGTCGTCCTCCTCCTCGCCATGCTCGCGGCGGAGGGCACCTCGGTGCTGCGCAACGTCTACGTCATCAACCGCGGCTACGAGGACCTGGCCGCCCGCCTCAACTCCATCGGCGCCAACATCGAGACCTTCCGCGACATCTGACGGTCGGACGACTGTCCTAGGCGGTGGCTAGCCTCGGGATCATGACGATCTTCGAGGGCCGGGGGTTTCCGGCCGGGCTGGCCGCCGCCCTGTCCGTTCCGTTCGCGGAGGAGGACGGGGTCGACTTCGAGGCGCTGGCGTCGTTCCTGCCGGAGGCGGAGGCCGCGGCGTGGTTCCGGCGGTGGAGCGGGAACGAGGGGTGCGGCGACGCGGAGTTCCTGGTCTTCGGGGCCGACGGGGCGGGTGGGTACGGGGCGGTGTGGGTGACCAGGCCCGGGCGGCCGGTGGAGGACCAGCCGGTGGTGTTCCTCGGGTCGGACGGGGACGCGGCCGTGGTGGCCCGGGACCTGGGGGACTTCCTCTGGCTGCTGGCCGACGGGTTCGGGCCGCGGGAGGCGGCCGGGCACGCGGCGGGCCGGCGCCGGCCTGGGCGGCCGCACGCCGGGCTGACGGCCGTGGCGGAGCGGTTCGCGCCGGGGCCGCGACGGCCCGGGGCGATCGTGGTCGAGCAGGCCGGGCGGGAGTTCCCGGACTTCGAGGACCTGGTGTACGGGATGGGCTGGATCGTGGAGGGCCCGGCAGCGGGCTGACGGCCGGTCAGGAGCCCGCGTCCGGGGGCGGCTGTCAGGGGCGGCCGTAGAAGTCGGGGCGGCCCATGATCCAGAGGCTGGCCTGTTTGATGGCGGTGCCGGGGCGGGGGGCCTCGATCATCTGGTCGTCGCCGATGTAGATCGCGACGTGGTGGATGTCGCGGGCGCGGCCGGTGTCGGTCCAGAAGACCAGGTCGCCGGGGCGGAGCTGGGCGTACGAGACCGGAGTGGACTCGGCGTACTGGTCGGCGGCGAAGTGGGTGAGGGACTTGCCGGCGCGGCGCCAGGCCATCATGGTCAGGCCCGAGCAGTCGTAGCCGGCCGGGCCCTCGCCGCCCCAGATGTAGGGCAGGCCGATCTTGGAGCGGGCGAAGGCGATGGCGGCGGCGGCTCCGTCGGCGGACCACGGGGTGTCGGCCGCCGCGTAGCCGTCGGAGGAGTGGGAGGGCGTGGCCGCCGCCGCGGCGGCGGCCGCTTCGCGGGCGGCGGCCTCCTCGGCGGCCCGGGCGGCCTCGGCGGCCTGTTGGGCGGCGATG